>JAWLFQ010000094.1:0-8088 GCA_041685505.1 Nitriliruptoraceae bacterium | reverse complement strand
CCCGACCTTCGAGGAGCTCGAGGAGGAGGCCGTGTTCAACATGGTCATCTCCGGGCGCGTCGAGGACGACGGCGAGGTCGCCATCCTCATGATCGAGGCCGAGGCCACGCCTGACGCGCACCTCAAGATCGACATGGGTGCCACCGCGCCGACCGAGCAGGTCGTCGGTGCGGCGATCGAGGACGTCAAGCCGATCATCAAGGAGCTGTGCGAGGCCCAGCAGGCCTTCGTCGACGAGGTGGGCGTCCGTGACGCGGGCGAGTTCCCGCTGTTCATCGACTACACCGACGAGGTCTTCGATGCGGTGTGGGCCGCCGGTGAGTCCAAGGTCCTCGACGTCTACCGTCAGGCCGAGCTCTCCAAGGAGGGCAAGGACGAGGCCATCAGCGCCGTCAAGGCCGAGGTGATCGACACGGTCGTGGCTGCCGGGGTCGGTGACCTCGACGAGGACGAGGTGCGCAAGCAGGCCTCGGAGGCCTTCCGCTCCACGGAGAAGAAGGTCGTACGCGGGTTGATCGTCGAGGAGGGCTACCGCATCGACGGGCGCCGCACCGACGAGATCCGCCCGCTGAGCGCCGAGGTCGGCGTGCTGCCCAAGAGCCACGGCTCCGCGCTGTTCCAGCGTGGTGACACCCAGGTGCTCTCGGTGCTCGCGCTCGGGACCACCCGTGAGGGCCAGCGGCTCGACACCCTCGACCCGGCCGACGAGAAGCTCTTCCTGCACCACTACAACATGCCGCCCTACTCCACCGGTGAAGCCGGTCGGGTCGGCAGCCCCAAGCGGCGCGAGATCGGGCATGGTGCGCTCGCCGAGCGGGCGCTGATCCCCGTGCTGCCCGACACCGACGAGTGGCCCTACGCGATGCGCGTGGTCTCCGACGTGCTGAGCTCGAACGGCTCCACCTCCATGGGATCGGTGTGTGCCGCCTCGATGGCGCTGATGGACGGCGGGGTGCCCACCACCGGGCAGGTCGCCGGCATCGCCATGGGGCTGGTCTACGAGAACGGCAAGTACACCACCCTGACCGACATCCAGGGTGTCGAGGACTTCTTCGGCGACATGGACTTCAAGGTCGCCGGTCCCGAGGGCTACATCACCGCCCTGCAGCTCGACACCAAGCTCGCCGGCATCCCCGCCGACGTGCTCCAGGACGCCCTGCTGCAGGCCCGTGACGCCCGCCTCGACATCCTCGACGTGATGAACGAGGCGATCGCCGAGCCCCGCGACGAGGTGGCCGAGGGTGCACCTCGCGTGGAGATCGTCCACATCCCGCAGGACAAGATCGGTGCGGTCATCGGCCCCCGTGGCGCGATCATCAAGGAGTTGGTCGAGGAGACCGGCGCCCAGATCGACGTCGACGAGGAAGCCGGACGGGGCGTGGTCAAGATCTACGCCAACTCCCGCGAGGTGGCCCAGGACGCGCTCGACCGCATCAACGCCATCGCCAACCCGCAGCTGCCCGAGAAGGGTGAGCGCTACCACGCCACGGTCGTCAAGACGGTCGACTTCGGCGCCTTCGTCTCGCTGACCCCGGGGACAGACGGGCTGCTCCACATCTCCGAGCTGTCGAAGATGAAGGGCAAGCGTCTCGGCCACGCCGAGGAAGCCGTCGAGGTCGGTGAGCAGGTGCTGGTCGAGGTGCTCGACGTCCTCGACGGCGGACGCAAGTTCAAGCTCGCCTACGTCGGTGAGAAGGCCGGCGACGACGCCGCGTCGGACGACACCGCTGCGGACGGCGAGGACACCACCGAGGCCCGCGAGGAGCGTCCGCGCAGCCGCGGTGGTGACCGCGGTGGACGCGGTGGTCGTGACCGTGACGGTGGTGACCGCGGGGGTCGTGGTCGCGAGGAGCGCGGCAGCCGGGACCGTGACGAGGGCGGCCGTGAGGGCGCCGACCGTGGTGGTTCCGGTGGTCGCGATCGTGAGGAGCGCGGCTCCTCCGAGGGCGGCGGACGCGGTGGTCGCGAGCGCGGTGGTCGCGATCGTGGCGGCAGCGGCGAGGGCGGCGGTGGTCGCACCCGCACGCGGACCCGCAGTCGCTCCCGCGACCGCGACTGAGTCGGTGCGCAACTGCGCGGTGCGGGCGGCCCTTCGGGCCGCCCGCACCGCTGTCCGCACCCTGTCCCACCACCCCCGCCGCTGCCCTACGCTCATCCGTGCGGTCGGCGACCCCGTCACCGGCTGACGCGGACCACGAGGCCACACGTGACCCACCGGACCACGACCCTGCCCTCAGGTGTGCGCGTCGTCACCGAGGCGATGTCCTCGGTGCGCTCGGTCAGCCTGGGGCTGTGGCTCGACGTGGGTTCCCGGGACGAGGGGGCCGAGCAGGCGGGCTGCTCCCACTTCCTCGAGCACACCCTGTTCAAGGGCACGGCGACCCGTTCCGCGCAGGACATCGCCGCAACCTTCGACGCCATGGGCGGGGAGTTGAACGCCTTCACCTCCAAGGAGCTGACCTGCTTCCACGCCCGTGTGCTCGACGCCGACCTGCCCCTGGCCTTCGAGATCCTCGCGGACATGGTCATCGCGGCCCGTAACCGCCCCGAGGACGTCGAAGCCGAGCGGCAGGTGGTCCTCTCCGAGCTCGACGCCCTCGGCGACGCCCCGGACGAGCTGGTCCACACCGAGTTCTGCCAGCTCCTGCTCGGCGACCACCCCCTCGCCGCGGAGACCCTCGGCACGCTGGATGCGATCTCGCGCCTCGATCGCGACACGATCCACCGCTACTTCCTCGACCGCTACCGCCCGGGTGCACTGGTGGTCGCCGCCGCCGGCAACCTCGAGCACGAGCGTGTCGTGGCACTGGCCGATGCGCTGCTGGGCGACCTCGGCCGACCCGGTCGCACGGCGACGACCCGGAGCCCGGTCACCGGCTACCGCAGCGGGCAGGTCACCATCCATCACCGGCCCAGCGAGCAGGCGCACCTGGTCCTGGGCAGCGCCGGGATCGACCAGCACGACCAGGACCGGTTCGCCCTCAAGGTGCTGGACGTCGTGCTCGGCGGGGGGATGTCCTCGCGACTGTTCCAGGAGATCCGCGAGCGCCGGGGGCTGGCCTACAGCACCTTCAGCTACGCGGTGTCCTACACCGATGCCGGCCTGGTCGCTGCCTACGCCGGCACCCCGCCGGGCAAGGTCGACGAGGCGCTCGACGTGCTCAGCACGGAACTCGACGCGCTGGTGGGTCAGCTCAGCCGCGCCGAGGTGGAGCGGGCCAAGGGCGCCCTGACCGGCGGCATGGTGCTGGGCCTCGAGGACACCGGCTCGCGCATGTCGCGGCTCGGTACGCGGCTGGTCACCGGCGGGGAGCTGCTCAGCGTGGAGGACGCGCTGGCCCGCATCGCCGCGGTCGACCTCGATGCGGTCCGCGCGGTGGCGGCACGGGTCCTGACCCGGCCGCGCAGCCTCGCGGTGGTCGGGCCCTTCGCCGCCGACGAGGCGGACCGCTTCCACGCAGCGGTGGCCTGACCATGCCGGCCGTGACCGCATGGGAGGAGGTCGCCGACCGCATCTGGGTGCGGCGCTACGACCCCTTCGACGTCAACGTCACCGTCGTCGCCGGCGCACACGGCGTGCTGCTGGTCGACACCCGCACCTCCTTGCACGAGGCGGCCGAGCTGCGCCACCACCTCGCCGAACTGCCGGTGCCGGCACCGACCGCCGTCGCGCTGACCCACGCCCACCTCGACCACTGCCTCGGCGCCGGTGCCTTCCCCGGTCTGCCCCTCTACGCGAGCCGCGGCTGTCAGCAGACCCTCGCGCGGCACGGGCTCGGGGAGCGCGAACGGTGGCTCGAGTGGCTCGACGAGGAGTACCACGCGCACCTGCGCGCCAGCCCGATCCCGGTGCCGGACCACCTGATCGAGGCGCAGCACCGCATCGACCTCGGTGACCGTCACGTGGAGCTGCTGCTGCTCGGTCACGGCCACACCGACCACGACCTCGTCGTCCACGTGCCCGACGCGGCTGCGGTGCTGGCCGGCGATCTGGTCGAGGTGGGCGCCCCGCCGGCCTTCGAGGACGCCCACCCCTTCGAGTGGCCCGCGACCCTCGCACGGATCGAGTCGCTGGAGGCCGACGTGGTCGTGCCCGGGCACGGAGCTGCGTCCTCGCACACCCTGCTGTCGATCCGTCGGCAACAGCATGCGCACCTGGCCGCGTTGTGCCGCGAGGTGGTCGGGGGGATCCGCTCGCCCGACAGCGCGTTGGTCATGTCGCCCTTCCCCGAGGCGACCACCCGGATCGCGCTCGACCGCGCGGCAGCCACCGCCGGTCGCTCGTGACCTGACAGCCGACGCCGCGGACGCCGGCGTGGCGCGTAGGCTCGGCCGGGACGGCACGGACGCGCGGCACGCGTCCACGCAACCAACAGCGAGGCACTGATGCGTATCGGCGTGGTCGGAGCGGGCGGACGGATGGGCGCCGAGGTGTGCCGGGCGATCGCCCCCACGGATGATCTCGAGCTGGTCGCTGCCGTGGACCCCACCGCCGCCGGCCGCGACCTCGGCGAGGTCGCCGGTGTCGATGGCCCGGCAGCGCAGGTGGAGGTCGCCGCGGATCGCGCCGCGCTGCTCGACGCGCAGGTGCAGGTCGCCGTGGACTTCACCGGACCGGGCGCCGTGGGTGACAACCTCCTGTGGCTGCTCGAGCACGGCATCCATGCGGTGGTCGGTGCCACCGGTATCGGCGCGGACGACCTCGCTCGGGCGCGCGAGCTGGCGGCCGCCGGGCCGGCGAAGGCGCTCATCGCGCCCAACTTCGCCATCGGTGCCGTGCTGCTGATGGGGTTCGCCGAGCAGGCCGCCCGCCACCTGCCCCACGTCGAGGTGGTGGAGCTGCACCACGACCGCAAGGTCGACGCCCCCTCGGGGACGGCGCTGCGCACCGCCGAGTTGATCGCCGCTGCACGCGGCGAGGTCCCCGACGCCCCGGCCGGCGATGACGACCACCCCGGCGCACGGGGCGCCAGCCACCACGGCGTCCGTGTCCACAGCGTGCGGCTGCCGGGCCTGGTGGCCCACCAGGAGGTCGTCTTCGGTGGACAGGGCCAGACGCTGACGATCCGCCACGACTCCCTCGACCGCACCTCCTTCATGCCGGGGGTGCTGCTCGCCTGCCGTGAGGTGGCCGGACTCGATGGGCTGGTGGTCGGACTCGAGCACCTGCTGTGAACCGGCGCCTCACCGGTCGCGCAGGCTGCGCACCGGCCCGGTGAGCGGGATGAGGTCGAGGTCGGTGGCGACGTGGACGTCGAGACCCGGTGCCGCGTGGCGCGCCTCCCGGAGGAAGTCACCGTTGTCGGGGTAGCGGCGCGACAGGTGGGTCAGCACGACGCGGCGTGCACCGGCCTCGGCGCCGATACGGGCGGCCTGTGCCGCCGTCAGATGCCCCGCCTGCTCCGCGAGATCCCGCTCGCTGTCGAGGAAGGTCGCCTCGATGAGCAGCAGGTCGGCATCGGCCGCGAGCTCAGCGGCGCCGTCACACACCCGCGTGTCCATCACGTGCGCCACGGCCACCGGGTGGCGGGGTTCGCTGACCTCCTCGAGCTCCACGCGTCGCCCGCGGTGGACGATCGAACCGTGATCGGTCAGCTCCGAGCGTGCGTCCCAGGCGATCCCGAGGGCGTCGAGGCGCTCGGGGAGGAGCCGCCGACCCGCGGGCTGCACGAACCGCCACCCGAGCGTCTCGATCACGTGGGAGAGGGCGCGCGCGTGGACCTCCAGCGGTGGGTCGCTGGACACGACGCCGGGAACCTCGGGGCGGAGCCGTACATCAGCCGCGCGTTCACCGGCGATGCCGTGGAGGAGGGCATCGAGGTAGGTGGTGGCGTGGGGTGGGTGGTGGACGGTCACCGGGTGTGTGACGCCGTCGAGCGCCAGACGTTGCACGACCCCGGGCAGCCCCAGGCAGTGGTCGCCGTGGGCATGGGTGATGCAGATGCGCTCGATCGCCGAGGCCGGTACCCCTGCCAGGGAGAGCTGGCGCTGGGTGCCCTCGCCCGGGTCGAGCAGGATGCCGTGCCCGTCGAAGCGCAGGAGCGCACCGTGGTGTGCCCGGTCACGGGTCGGGACCTGGCTGGCGGTCCCGAGCACGATCAGCTCGCGTCCCGACACCTCGACGCTCCTCCCGGTGGCGCTCGACACGCCACCTCGACCGTAGCGCAGGGGCCTGGGCGACGGTCGCGGAGAGCGGCTACGGTCTGGCTCCCGGCCGAGGGTCGGCCGGCCACCGGTGCGCGTGGGTGAGTGCACCTGCTCCTCAGGGCTCCGGGCGCTGTCGCCCCGCGGGACCCGCGCGGGAGCGGAGGGAGGCCAGCGCCATGACCGAGCACGACACGTCCACCGCGCGCGACACGTACCTCGAGGCACTGCAGCGCTTCGCCGGTGACCTCCGCATGATCCAACAGGTCGAAGCGTCCATGGAGTCCCGCGGTGTCCAGTTCACCGCCGGACACTACGAACTGCTGGTCAAGGCCTACCTCGGCGCCCGCGATCTGGAGGGCGCCGGTCGCCTCTTCGACCGCATGGCCGCCGATGGCATCACCCCGCCGGCGTCGGTGCGCTGGGACGTCGCCCTGGCGACCGCGCGGGCCGGGCGGCCGGCCCAGGCCCTCGAGCTGCTCGACCAGCTCCACACCGAGGGCGTCGATCCCGACCCGCAGCACGCCCACGGTGTGCTCGCCGTCTACCTCGGTGCCGGGCGCTTCCCGGCCGCGCGGGCGGTGCTGCGCCAGATGGCCCACCACGGCGAGGCCGCGACCGCGCAGGAGTACCGGCGTCTGCTGCGCGACTGTCTCGATCGCCGCGCCATCAAAGACACCCGCACCGTCGTCGATCTGATGCTGCAGGTGGGTGCGCGACCCGACCCGAAGCTGGCGACCCAGCTCGTCGCCATGATCGCCCGCGCGGGTCACACCGACCGTGCCCTGGAGCTGCTGGAGCGGCTGCGGGCTGCCGGCATCACCCTGCCGGGCGACGTCCACACCGAACTGTTGCTCGCGCACGCCAAGGCCGGTGATCCCGACGCCGCCACCGACGCCCTCGCGGCGATGCGGGCGGCCGGGACCGAGCCGACCAGTTTCCACCGCAACGCCGTGCTGGAGGCCCGGATAGCCGCCGGTGACGCGACGGGCGCCTGGGCGGATGCCATGGCGCTGCACGCCGATGGCCGGATCCCCTCGGGAGCGAACCTGGAGGGGCTGATCGACGTCTCGCTGGCTGCGGGGCGGCTGGACGCGGCCAGCGGCGTCCTGGACTGGATGATGCTGCTGGGCGTGCCGGTGCCGCCGGCGAAGGCCGCCGACGTGCTCACCCGTCACCTCAAGGGCGGCCAGCTCGACGTCGCCGTGGCGCTGTTCGACGAGCTCACCGCACGTGGTGTCCCGGCCGATCGGCGCGTCGCGCGTGATCTGGTGGAGCGGTTGGTCCGGGCGGGTCGACTCGACGAGGCGTTGGCGCTGCTCGAGCGACTGCGCGCCTCCGGCACCCTGACCCACGGTCGTCACTACGGCTCGATCCTGCAGGCACTGGTCAACGCCGGGCGGGTGGAGGAGGCCGTCACCCTGCTCGAGCGGCTGCTGACCGAGGGGGTCACGCCGACCAGCGCGGACGCGTCCAAGCTGGCCGGTGCGCTGATCAAGGCCAAGCAGCACGCCCGGGCCGGTGCCCTGATCGGCGCGCTCCAGGACGCCGGGGTCGGTGTCGACGAGCCGACCTACCGCGAGCTGATGTGGGCGCACGCCCGCGCCGGCGAGCACGAGCCGGCCCGTGCCGTCTACGACCGGATGGTCGCGGCCGGCATCACCCCCGACGAGCGCCATCACAAGGCGCTGGAGTGGGCGTCGGGTGAGACCCGCCGTCGGCTGCCGGATGACGGGCCCGGCGCGGACCACACCACGCCCGACGAGGCCGCACCGTCGGGTGCGGTCCCCCCCGCGACCGCGGCCGAGGGGGCGACGGGCACGCAGCCCGAACCGGTACCACCGGCGCCCGGGCCGGAGCCGCAGCCGGAGCCGGTGCCGCCTGCGCCGACGCCCGGGCCGGAGCCGCAGCCGGAGCCGGTGCCGCCTGCGCCGACGCCCGGGC
>JAWLFQ010000093.1:0-8134 GCA_041685505.1 Nitriliruptoraceae bacterium | reverse complement strand
CGTGACCTCACGATCGCCGCGCTCGGTGACCGGGTCTTCGCCGTGGTGGAGCCGATCAGCAACGACGAGATCTTCACCTTCGAGGCCAAGTACACCCCCGGCGAGGGTCGCAAGGAGTGCCCGGCGAACCTCACTCCGGAGCAGACCGCGGAGGTGCGGCGCCTTGCGGGCCTGTCCCACCGAGCGTTGGGTATCGGGGAGGCCACCTCGCGGGCGGACTTCCGGCTGGCCGAGGACGGTCGGCTGTTCTTCCTCGAGACCAACCCCTTGCCGGGGATGACCCCGCGTTCCAGCTTCCCGCTGTCCGCCGCCGCTGAGGGCGTGGGGTTCCCGGAGCTGTGCGAGGCGATCGTCGAGCGCGCGCTCCGCCGCGCCGGCCGTGGCGTCACGGAGGTCGGCGCGTGAGCGCGATGGGGTCGACCCCGGGTATCGACGCGCCCTCGGAGCCGATCCGCCAGGTCCGCGAGCGCACACACCTGTGGATCGAGCTGTCCGACGGCGTTCGTCTCTCCGCACGCATCTGGCTGCCCGTCGACGCCGAGGAGCACCCTGTCCCCGCGCTCCTCGAGTACCTGCCCTACCGCAAGAACGACGCCACCGCGGTCCGTGACCGTGAGCGGGGCACCGAGCTCGCCTCCTACGGCTACGCCATGGTGCGCGTCGATCTGCGCGGGTCGGGTGACTCCGAAGGGTTGATGTACGACGAGTACACGCAGCAGGAGCTCGACGACGGTTGCGAGGTGATCACCTGGCTCGCCGAGCAGCCCTGGTGCAACGGCAACGTCGGGATGATGGGCATCTCCTGGGGCGGGTTCAACGCCCTGCAGATCGCCGCGATGCGGCCCCCGGCGCTCAAGGCGGTCGTCAGCGTGTGCTCCACCGACGACCGCTACGCCGACGACGTCCACTACCACGGCGGCTGCGTGATCGCCTCGGAGATGCTGCCCTGGTCGACCCGCATGCTGTCGGCCAGTGCACGGCCCCCCGATCCGGAGAGCTTCGGACAGGGCTGGCGCGAGGCGTGGCTCGAGCGGCTCGACGTCACACCCTTCGTCGCGACCTGGCTCGCCCACCAGCGCCGGGATGACTACTGGAAGCACGGCTCGGTCGCCGAGGACCTCGATGCGATGCAGGCCGCCGTGTACATGGTCGGCGGGTGGGACGACGCGTATCGCGATGCGGTGCTCAGGGTCATGGAACTCTACTCCGGTCCGCGCAAGGGGTTGATCGGACCGTGGGGGCACGTCTACCCGGACTACGGGGCCCCGGGCGCCCCGATCGACTTCATCGGTGAGATGGTCCGGTTCTGGGACCACTGGCTCAAGGGCATCGACACCGGGATGATGGCCGAGCCGATGCTGCGGGTGTTCCTGCGCGAGACGCTCGGCGACAACCCGCAGCGCGCCGAGCGCGTCGGCGTCTGGGCCACGGAGCGGAGCTGGCCGTCACCTGCGGTCGATGAGCAACGCTGGCTGCTCGGCAGTGACCACCGGTTGTGGCTGGACGACGGCCGGACCTCACCCCACCGTTCACCCGACGAGTCCCACGCCCTGGTCGGCAGCCAGACCGCGGGCATCGAAGCGGGCGCCTACATGGGTGCCGGGATCGTGGAGGATCTGCCCGGTGATCAGCGTCGCGAGGACGGACTGTCGCTGACCTACGACTCAGCGCCCCTGGAAGCGCCGCTGACGATCCTGGGACACCCTCAGGTGCAGCTGACGCTCTCGGTGGACCAGCCGCTCGCGCTCGCGGCGGTACGCCTGACCGAGATCACCCAGGCGGGTGTCTCGCGCCTGGTGGCCCGTGGGTTGCTGAACCTCACCCACCGCGACAGCCACGAGGACCCTGCGCCCATGATCCCCGGTGCACGGACCGAGGTGACGATCCGGCTCAGCGCCATCGGACACACCTTCAGCCCCGGCAGCCGGCTGCGCGTCGCCGTCTCGCCCACCTACTGGCCGTGGGCGTGGCCCTCACCGGAGCCGGTGACGCTGCGCCTGTACCCCGACGGTGGTTGCAGCCTGGCCCTGCCTGTGCGTACCCAGCAGCCGGATGAACGTGCGCTACCGACCTTCGTGCTGCGCCGCGACGACGGCGAGGCCGAGCCGACCCGCGGAGGGGAGCGTCAGGTCGTGCATGACTGGGTGTCGGGACGTTCCACGCTGCGCGCCTGGTTCGACGACCAGCAGGTGCGCCTGCCCGATGGGCTGGCGCTCACCGAGCACTGGGAGCGGTCCTTCTCCATCGTGGAGGGTGCCCCGCTGTCCGCCGAGGTCCGTGCGGAGCGCACCTCCGAGCTGTCCCGCGGCGACTGGCGGGTACGGGTCGTGGCCACCTCGACGATGTCGGGTGACGCCAGCACCTTCCACGTGACCAGCGCCCTGGACGCCTACGAGGGCGAGGTCCGGGTCGCCGCCCGCCAGTGGCGTTTCGAGATCCCTCGCGACCTCGTCTGAACGGCCCCGCCCCCTCGGTGATGGACGACTCCTATCGTGGGGGCATCGACCGCCCGATGTGGTAGGGCGGTCACGCCGAAGGGAGTCAGCGATGGCCGCCACCCACCTCCTCGCAGCTGCTGCCGGTGCAGGTCTCGGGCTCGGGGCCGACCGGCTCGCCAAGCGGCTCCGGGGCCAGCGTCCCACGGCGACGGCACGGCTGGTCGGCACGACGGTCGCCTCGCCGACCGCGGCACCGTGGATCACCGACCTGCTCAACGCCGCCTACTTCGCCCGCGACCCGCAGGCGCGCGACCTCGACGATCTGCGCCTGGCCTTCGCGATCGTCACGACCTTCTGGCACGAGCAGGATCATCACCCGGTGGGTGCCCGCGACCTGGTGCGCTTCCACCGCGCGCTCGGGACCGCTCGTCTGCAGCGGGCGGGGGGCAGGCAGGGCACCCTCGACACCCACGCCCTGCTGGCGGGCGGGGATCACCTCTTCGGTGACTGGTTCAGCGAAGCGGCCCGTGATCCCGCGCGGCGCGGGTGGGGGATCGTGTTCCGCACCGAGGCCGCCAAGCGGGACTACCGGCCCGAGGCCCGCCTCGAGCAGACGCATCTGGGGCCGGTGACACCGCCCGTCGCCGATGCGTCCGACCAGGTGGTCTCGACCTACCCGCCGGTGGAGGTGCCCGATCCGGCGGCCACGGTCGCGGCGCTCGAGGCGGTCGATCAGTGGCCGGAGTACGGCAGCGAGCTCGGCCGGTTCACCGCGCTGCGCGACGGTGGCCTGCGGGGACAGACCTTCGAGATCGAGGTGCTGGGGTTCCCGAGCCCGCGGACCCCCGTGCTCCTGCGGGCCCACGTCACCGCGGAACGTCTCGCCGTGGCCGGACAGCAGGACGATGCCCTCGACGCGTGGCTGGCCCAGCTGCGCCTGGCCTTCGCGGCGCGCAGCGACCAGCCCTCCCCGATCCCGGCCGGCGCGCAGGTGCATGCCATGCTCGCCCTGGTCAGCCACGAGGGACACTTCATGGGGCGTGCCCGCAGTCAGCTGGTCGTCTACAGCCACGAGGGGCAGGCCTACATCCGTGCGATCGGTGTCTGGGATCCGTTGCCCTGGCACCTCGCCGAGATGTACGAGCAGGTCGGCCAGGCGGCACAGCACGCCTTCTGGGGGATGGGCACACCCGAGCAGTCGATGCTGCACCAGCTGGCCGCGGCGGTCACGCGCCGTGGATGAGGCCGTTCGTCGCGCACCGGATGCGTCCGACCCGGTGTCGGCCGTGGCCCTGGCGGCGGTGACCGACGCGGTGATGGTCATCGATGCCGCGGGGGTGATCCGCTTCGTCAACGACGCCTTCGCGGTGATGAGCGGCTACAGCCCCGAGGAGGCCATCGGGCGCACCTCGCGGCTGCTGGCGGCCGACGCACAGGACCAGACGACCCATGAGCGGGTGTGGCCTGCCGTCCTCTCGGGGCGGCCCTGGCAGGGCGAGTCCGTCAACCGGCACCGCTCGGGCCGGCTGTACACCGTGGACGAGACCATCACACCGGTGGCCGCCGAGGACGGCACCACGACCTGCGTCGTGGTCGTGCAGCGCGATGTGAGCGCCCGACAGCAGGCCGAGCAGGACCGCGATCTCTACGCGCAGCTGCTGGCGGCCACGGGCGCCGCGGTCATCGGTACCGATCTCGACGGGCGCGTGACCTTCTGGAACCGTGCGGCGGAGCGGTTGTACGGCTGGCGCAGCGAGGAGGTGGAGGGCCGCGACATCCTCGAGGTCAACGTCCATCCCGAGGCAGCTGCGCACGCCGGATGGATCATGTCGCAGCTGCGCGCCGGGCAGAGCTGGACCGGTGAGTTCGAGGTGCAGCGTCGCGACGGGGTGCGCGTCCCGGCGCTGGTCACCAACGCCCCCTACCTCGATGCAGCAGGTGAGCTGGCCGGCATCATCGGCGTGTCGGTGAGCGTCGCACAGCTGCGTGCGGCGGAGGAGAAGGCCCAGCGGCGGGCGTCCCAGCAGGTGGCGGTCGCCGAGCTCGGGCGACGGGCGCTGACCGACCTCGACGTCGATCTGATCCGCGACGAGGTCGTGCGGGTCGTCGCCACCGAGCTCGAGGTCCCCCTGGTGAAGGTGCTCGAGCTCACCCCGGATGGCGCGCAGCTGTTGGTCGCCGCCGGCATCGGGTGGCACGAGGGGGTCGTCGGGCAGGCGCTGGTGACCAACGAGCGTGGATCGCAGGCCGGTTTCACCCTGTTGCAGGATCGTGCGGTGATCGTCGATGACCTCGCCACCGAGGCACGGTTCCGCAGCCCCGACCTGCTCACCTCCCACGGTGTCGTCTCCGGGATGAGCGCGCCGATCAGAGGGGCGCAGGGGGACCACGGCGTGCTGGCGGTCCACACGACGCTCGCCCGCACCTTCACCGCCGACGAGGCGAGCTTCCTCGAGGCGGTCGCCGGTGTCCTGGGCGCAGCGATCGCCCGTGAGCGCGTCGAGCAGCAGCTGCGGACCGTGGTCGACCGGCTCGCGCGCAGCGATGAGATCCGGCTGGCCTTCCTGCGTGCCACCTCACATGAGCTGCGCACCCCGCTGTCGGCCATCGTCGGCCTCGCCGAGACCCTGCAGGGCCACGACGCCGAGGTGGACGGCCCCCTGCGCAACCAGCTGCTCGGGCGCCTCACGGCCAACGCGGGGCGGCTCACCCGTCTGATCGACGATCTACTGGACGTCGATCGGCTCGCTTCCGGGCTGGTCACGGCCAACCGGCGCCCCCAGCAGCTGGTCGAACTGGTCGAGCGCGTCGTCAGCGAGCAGGATCTGGGTGGTCGCCGGCTGGAGCTCAGCCTCGAGCCGGTGGTGGCCGACGTGGACCCGCCCAAGCTGGAACGGGTCGTCGCCAACCTGCTGGCCAACGCCGTGCGCTACACCCCCCGCGATGCGACCATCCGCATCGCGCTCCGTCGACGTGACGAGGCCATCGAGTTGACCGTCGAGGATGACGGTGAGGGGGTGGCTCCCGGGTATCTCGAGCAGGTCTTCGAGCCCTTCGTGCAGGGACCTGCGTCACGCCATGCGGCCCAGCCCGGCACGGGGCTTGGTCTGACCCTGGCCCGCGAGCTCGTCGCGTTGCACGACGGGACGCTGACCGCGGGGAACCGGCCAGGGGGTGGTGCGCGCTTCGAGGCCGTCCTCCCGGTCCGCCCGCAGGGCGGGGAACCGTCAGCGCCGGGCAGCCGATGACCGGTTCGGGGACCGGGGAAACACTAAGTAGGATTCTGGTAGCGCAGAACATCTTTCCTGTACGGCCGCGCAACGGCGCACGGAACCAGAGGATCCCGTAGATGAACGACACGGCAACGACGACGGTGACCACCGCAGCCGGCGACGGCATCGGTCCGGAGATCATGGATGCCACGCTGGCGATCCTGGCTGCCGCCGGTGCACCCCTGCGCTACGAGCCGGTCGTCATCGGCAAGCAGATGTACGAGCAGGGCCACAGCTCGGGGATCTCCCCCGAGTCCTGGGAGACGATCCGCCGCAACCCGGTGTTCCTCAAGGCCCCGATCACGACCCCGTCCGGCGGTGGCTACAAGAGCCTCAACGTGACGATCCGCAAGTCACTGAACCTGTTCGCCAACGTACGCCCCTCGAAGTCCTACGCGCCCTTCATCGCCTCACCGCACCCGGGGATGAACCTCGTGGTCATCCGCGAGAACGAGGAGGACCTCTACGCCGGTATCGAGCACCAGCAGACCCCGGAGGTCACCCAGGTCCTCAAGCTGGTGACCCGTCCTGGCTGTGAGCGGATCATCAGGTACGCCTTCGAGTACGCCCGCGCCTACGGGCGGCGCAAGGTCACCTGCATGACCAAAGACAACATCATGAAGCTCACCGACGGGCTGTTCCACGCGGTCTTCGACGAGATCGCCGCGGAGTACGAGGACATCGAGAGCGACCATCAGATCATCGACATCGGTGCGGCTCGCGTCGCTGCGCAGCCCGAGGTGTTCGACGTGATCGTCACCCTGAACCTCTACGGCGACATCCTGTCCGACATCGCCTCCCAGGTCGCCGGTTCCGTGGGGCTGGCCGGATCGGCCAACATCGGGGAGCACGTCGCGATGTTCGAGGCGGTGCACGGCTCCGCGCCCGACATCGCGGGCAAGGGCATCGCCAATCCGTCCGGCCTGCTGTGGGCCGCGACACAGATGCTGGTGCACGTCGGCCAGGGGGAGGTCGCGGAGACGATCAAGAACGCCTGGTTGGCGACCCTGGAGAGCGGCATCCACACCGCGGACATCTACCGCGAAGGGCTCAGCCAACAGGAGGTCGGCACGGAGGCCTTCGCCAGCGCCATCATCGAACGACTCGGTGATCGTCCCCGGCAGCTCGCACCGGTCGACTACCGTCCGAGCGGCGTGACGGTCCACCCGACCGCCGTTCCGGTGGTGCGGACCAAGCAGCTCGTCGGGGTCGACGTGTTCCTCGACTGGAGCGACCAGGACCGCGATCCCGCCGTGCTCGGTGCGGCCTTGGAGGACGCTGCGCCGCAGGCGTGGACGCTGCGCATGATCACCAACCGTGGCGTGATGGTGTACCCGAGCGGGATGCCGGAGACCTTCCGGACCGACCACTGGCGGTGCCGCTTCGTGGCGGCACAGGGGGAGACGACCAGCTTCGACGCCGTGCTCGCGCTCCTCGGGGCGCTCCACGAGCGGGGCCTGGAGGTCATCAAGACCGAGCACCTGTACACCTTCGACGGCCAGCGGGCGTACTCGCTGGGTCAGGGCGAGTGACCGCGCCGGGTGTGCGTCGTCGCCGCCTATCCGCGGTCGAGCGCCTCCTGCAGGCTGTCGATCAGGGCGGCGGTGAAGGCGGACCGGGTGTCCGCGTCGATGCGGTCGAGGGAGAGGTAGGGGTTGAGGTCCTCGAGCTCGACCAGCAGCAGGCGGCCATCGCGGGTACGGCAGGCATCGACGCGCTGGACCCCGATGTCGAGGGCGTTCCAGTCGACGAAGCGCTGGGCGAAGGCGAGGTCGTCGGCGCTCGGGTCGTAGGGCACGAGCTCCCAGCGGCGGTCACGGTCGGGTGCGTAGATGGCGTAGAGGAACCGCCGGCCGACGAACACGAAGGAGATCTCGTGGACGATGTCGATGCGTGGTTGCACGAGCAGGTCGTCGAGGTCGACACCGTCGAGTGCGTCGAGCACCTCGAGCCCGATCGAGTCGGCCCCGAGCACGGGTTTGACGACCCACCGGTCGGCGTCGGGGAGCAGCCCGAGGTCCGCGCGGCCCTCGACGGTGGGGATGACCGGCTCGCCCTGGGCCCACAGCTGCACCAGGTAGCGCTTGCCCCGCATGTCGCCGCGCCCGGTCAGCGGGTTGACCAGCGGCGTGCCGCGCCGGGCCACCTCGGTGCGCAACGCCGCGTACGCCTGGCGATGATGGATGACCGGACCGCTGTTGCGCACCAGTACGACATCGAAGGGGGCGAGGAGGGCGGCGGCGTCCAGTGGCGAGCACAGGGCCACGTCGAAGTGCTGGCGGAGCTCGCCCGAGAGCCACACGTCCTCGTCGCCGTAGCGGCGGCCGCGGGCCGGGTAGCCCAGGTCGGTCACCAGTAGCAGCGCCGGCCGTGCACGCTGCATGTCCGGCCTCCGTCGGCGAGGGTCCCGCACGCTAGTGGAGG
>JAWLFQ010000092.1:0-8241 GCA_041685505.1 Nitriliruptoraceae bacterium | reverse complement strand
TCGGCGTCGTCGCCGGCAACGAGCACGTCCTCGTCGACGGGCTCGTCCACCGCGTTCAGCACAGGACTCGCCACGGTGTTGAAGGCCGAAACGACCCGGGCCGTCGGGATGCGCTGCGCGATGTGCTCGGCCACGGAGCCGGCGGGCACCGGGACCGGGTGGGGGCCCTTGGCGTCGAAGCCCAGGGGGTTGACCATCGACACCACGATGCGCCCACCCGCACTGTCCGCGATGGCGTCCAGGTTCGCCTCCAGCGCGTCGAAGGGCACGCTGAGCACGACCATCGGCGCGGTCGCTGCGGAGGCGTTGTCCGTACCGGTGATGCGCGGCTGGTCCGCGGCCAGCTGCTCGTTCAGTTCCGCGGCCTTCGCAGCACCGCGCGCCGCATCGCGGGACCCGATCACCACATCGAGACCGCTACGAGCCAGCCGCACGGCCAGACCACGGCCCATGGCTCCCGTACCCCCGATGATCGCGACCTGCTCCGCCACCTGCATCCTCCTGGCTGTGTCCGCTCCGTCATCCACCTTCGCAACCACGGGGTCACTCGGGCGGGGCGACGATAGACTCGACCGGCGGTCCGTCCAAGCCGACAGGGCCGCGGGACCGACCTGGCGGCGGTCCGGCATGTGGGCTGTTCGGCGACGAGGGAGGCCCCGGTGGCAGCGCGACCCGACGCCGGTCTGCGCTGGCACCGCACGACGATCGACGGACGCACCGTCGCCTACGGCGACGCCGGTGACGGTCCGGCCGTGGTCTTCCTGCACGGGTGGGGCCTGACCGCCCGCTCCTACGCGCGCGCCTTCCCACTGATCGCCGCCACCGGCTCACGGGTCATCGCACCGGCACTGCCGGGGTTCGGTCGCAGTGACCCGCTCGACGGCGAGTACACCTTCCCCCGTCTGGCCGCGTGGGTCTTCGAGCTGCTCGACACCCTCGACCTGCGTGAGGAGGTGACCCTGGTCGGCCACTCCTTCGGCGGTGCTGTGGCCACCGCGACGGCCTGGGCACGACCAGAGCGGGTCCGTGCCCTGGTGCTGGTCAACTCCGTGGGGGGATCGGTGTGGAAGAGCTCCCGGGAGGGCGAACGCACCCTGGCGGATCGGCCCATCTGGGACTGGGGTCTCAGGATGCCGGGCGAGTTCCGCCGTCGGGACTACCGCCGCGTGCTGCCGGTGGTGATCCGCGACCTGGTCGGCAACGCCCTGACCAACCCCGGCGCCATGCGCCGCGCCGCCGACCTCGCCCGTACCGCGGATCTGCGTGAGGAGCTGGCCACGCTGGCAGCGAACGGCCTGCCGGTCTCCATCCTCTGGGGCTCGGAGGATGAGGTGGTTCCGGAAGCCACCTTCCTGGCCATGTGCGATGCGGCCGGGGCCCCAGGCGACATCATCCCCGAGGCGGGGCACTCCTGGTTGATCGCCGATCCCGCAGGCTTCGGCGAGCTGGTCACCAACTCCCTCGCCGTCCAACGCACCCTGGCGGAGCGCACGATCGACGCGGAGACGCAGCGTCCCACCGACCAGGGGTCGGTGGGACGCAGTGCCTGACCCCCTCCCGGCGTCAGCCGGTGTTCTGCAGACCCGCGGACAGTCCGGCGACGGTGGTCTTGACGATCAACTGGTCGAAGGGGTCCGGCTCGTCCTGGTCCCGCAGCCGGGCGAGCGTGGCCAGCTGTAGCAGCGACAGCGCGTCGATGTCCGGCGCGCGCAGGGACACGGCCGCTCGCAGCGCGGGTTGGCGTTCGAGCAGCCGTTCCTGCCCGGTGACCTTGAGCACCCACTCCTCCGTGCGCTCCCACTCCTCCATGATCAGCTGTGCCAGCTGCGGGTTGCCCCCCAGTTCCAGGGCGTAGCGACCCAGCAGCTTGTCGGCCTTGGCGAGGCTCATCTCCGCCATCTCGATCACCGGGGTGAAGAAGGGCCACTCGCGGCGCATCGCACGGATCGTGTCGAGGCCACCCTCCCGGGCACCGACCGCGGCCAGACCGGTGCCGACGCCGTACCAGCCCGTGAGGTTGACCCGGCTCTGCGACCAGGCGAAGACCCACGGGATCGCCCGTAGCGAGCCCAGGTCGCGGGAGGTCGTGCGGTGGGCTGGACGCGAGCCGATCGCGAGCTGGCCGATCTCGTCGTAGGGGGTGGCCAGGGTGAAGAACTCCGCGAAACCCTCGGCGTCGAGCAGCTCGCGGTAGGCCCGCTCACTGGCCTCGGCCATGGTGGTGGCCAGTTCCTCGAACCGCTCCTCCTGGGCCCACGCACGCTCCTCGGCGTGGGGCGTGGAGGTGGCCAGCACCGCGTTGACGGTGCGTTCGAGGTGACGGCGTCCGGTGTTGACCGACCGGTAGCGCGCGAAGATCACCTCACCCTGCTCGGTGACCTTGAAGCGACCATCCACCGAGCCACCCCCCTGACCACGGATCGCCCGGTTGAGGGGCCCGCCGCCGCGGCCCATCGATCCCCCGCGGCCGTGGAAGAAGGTCAGCTCGATGTCCTGCTCGCGGGCCCACCGCGCCAGCTGGCCCTGGAGCTGATGCAGCGCGACGTGCGCGGCCAGCAGCCCGGCGTCCTTGGCCGAATCCGAGTAGCCGATCATCACCTCGAGGCGACGACCCACCTCGTCGAGCTTCTCACGCTCGCCGGGGGTGGCCAGGAGCTCCGCCAGCACCTGCGGCGCGCGCTGGAGGTCGGCGCGCGTCTCGAACAGCGGCACGACCGAGAGGTGGAACCGTGCGTAGCGCTCGTCGTCGAGCGCGGCCCGGACCAGCGCCCGTACCCCCAGCAGGTTCGCCGCACTGGTGGTGAAGGAGATGATGTAGCGGTAGCAGGCCTCGGGGCCGTACCGCTCCTGGAGATCCGCCATCGCCCGGACCGTCTCCAGCACCTCCCCGGCTTCGTCGGAGGTGGTGTGGGTGCCTTCGGGCCAACCGTTCTGGACCACCTCGGCCAGGGCGTCGACGTCGCCGGAGATGCCCTCGCGGAGCTCCTCGAGCACCCGGTCGTGCACGGCGGAGTGCTGGCGGACCTCCAACGACACCAGGTGGAAACCGAAGGTCTCGGCCCGCCAGATCAGGTCCTGGATGACCCCGTACGCCAGGCGTGGGCTTCCCGCCTCGTCGAGGGAACGCTGGACCGCGCGCAGATCCGAGAGGAAGGCCTCGGGACCGTCGTAGCCGTGCGGTCCGCGCTCGCGCGTCGCGGCGAGCCGATCGGCGGCGAGCACCAGACGGTGCCGGTAGGGCTGCTCCGGAGCCGCTCGCTCGAGCTCCGCAGCCCGCTCGGGGAAGCGCTCGCGGTCGACCTCGAGCCCCGCGAGGACCTCATCGCTGACCGGGGTACCACTGGACGGGTCCGCGGTCAGGCTCAGGGCCACGGCGCGGGTGTGCTCCTCGAGCTTGGTGAGCGCCACCTCGGCGTAGCGACGGCCGCTGTCGCGGGTCACCTCCGCGGTGACGAAGGGGTTGCCGTCGCGGTCACCCCCGACCCAGCTGCCGTAGCGCATGAACGCGTTGGTGAGCGGCGGACGTGCACCGACGGTGGCCTGCTCCAGGGCACGGTCCACCTCCCGGTAGACGTCGGCCACGACGTGGAAGACCTGATCACCGAGCACGCCGAGCACGCGCTGGACCTCGTCGACCGGTTGGGGTCGTGTCGGGCGGAAGGGCGAGGTCCGCCACAGGTTGGTGACCTCCTCGACCAGGCGACGGCGGATGTCCTGGATCAGGGCGTCGTCCACCTCGATCTCGTCGAGCCGCTTCAGTTCCGCGGCGACGCGACGCAGGATCTGGGTGACCGATCGCCGGCGCGCCTCGGTGGGGTGTGCGGTGAAGACCGGGTGCACGCGCATGCGCTGCACGAGCCGACGCGTGTCCTGCTTGCCGATCAGCGAGGTGACCTCGCTGACCCCGGCGACGATGCCCTCGGTGTCGACCTGTCCGGCACGACCCTTCATCCGCGCGGTCTTGATGCGCTGGCGGTCCTCGGCGATGTTCAGCAGCAGGCAGTGGTTGGTGAGCGCCTGGGCCACCCGACGGGACACCCCGGGCTCGAGCGCGCCCACCTCTTCGAGCAGCGCGTCGATCGAACCCTGCGCCTTGGCCCGTTCACGCACGGCCATGTCCCGCAGCCATGCGACGGTGTCGACGAACTCGGGCCCCTCGCACTCGGCCAACACGTCGTCGAGAACGCCGACGAGCAGGTTGACCTCGTACTGCAGGCCTTCGGGCAGCTGCGGTGTGAGCGGGCGGATCGGGTGTGGGGAGGGCATCTCGTCCTCGCGTCCGGGGTGGCGGTCCCAGACGACGCTAGACGCGGTGCGTCGGCGTGTCGGCCCGTCCAGATGGACCCGAACCGCCCCGTACCGGGGGCCCCACCGCCCTCAGGCGCCAGGCCACGCCCCCCTCACAGGTCCTCGTCGAGGTCCTCGAGCCCCAGGCTGACGGTGCGGCGACGATGGCCGGTCAGCACCTCCATGGCGAGGCGCTTGACCTGCGCCTCCCCACTGGTCCCCTCAGCTGCCGCGGCGTCGGCGAAGAGCACCTTGAGCGCGTCCGTCTGCCCCATGGCCTCCTGGTAGCTGGTCAACGCCCGACCGAGCAGGTCGCCGGCCAGGTGGCGGGCACGCGACAGCGCATCGGCGTCCACCAGCTGCACCCGCAACTGTTCGACCGCCACCTCCTCGAAGCGTTCCCGCCCCCCGATCGCCTCCACCACCAACGCCGCGGTGTCCTCGTCCAGGACCGGGGCGACGGCCCGGGCGAAGTCGGCGGCGATGGGCAGGCCGAGCGCGAAGAACACGCTGGCCCCGAACCAGTCGTCCAGCGGCGCGCGATCGAAGTAGCGGTCGAAGAACGGCTTCATCGCGTCCATGAACATGCTGGGATCCTCGCTACGCGAGGACAGGTCGTCGTGCAGGGTCCGGTAGGCGCCGTACTCGTGGTTGACCACGTCGGCCGCCATGTCGGCGGTCGCCGCGTCGGGGGCGACCGCGATCAGGCGGGCGGCCGCCTCGATCGCGCGCAGCTGCCCGTAGGCCAGCGCACCGAGCAGCTCGGTGATCGCCGTCGGCCGGTCCAGGGTGGTGTCGGTGGTATCGCTCACGATCAGGTCGCCCTCCGCGGCCGCCATCCGAGCCGCTCCGAGATCTCCCGCGCGGACCGCAGCACGCGCAGTGCGATGGACTCCGGCTCCGGGAGCCGGGCGGTCGGTGCGACGATACCGACGGCGGCGACGGCCTTGCCGGTGTGGTCGAACACCGGAGCCGCCACCCCGGAGGCACCGGGCTCCAGCTCATCACGGGTGTAGGCCACACCGCGCTGGCGCACCGACTGCAGCTCGGGGTTGCGCGCACCCTCGGGCAGGAAGGCGAGCAGCGCCTTGCCGTGGGCCGCGACACCCAGCTCGTGTCGGAACCCGACGCGGTAGTTGACCTGCACGAACCGGTCCCCCGGCTCGATGACCTCGACGACCACCAGATCGTCACGGTCCCGCACGGCCAGGCAGGCGGTCTCGCCCGTGTCGTCGGACAACGACCGCAGCGGCGGGCCAGCCAGGCGTCGGACCTCCAGTCCCTGCGCGGCCCTGACCCCCAGCTCGAGCATCGACAGCCCCAGCCGGTAGCGGCGCGTCTCCGCGTCACGGGTGACGAACCCTTCCGCCACCAGCGTGTCGAGCAGGCGGTAGAGGACCGCGCGGTCCAGGCCGGTCGACTCGGCGAGCCCGGAGACCGTCGCGCCATCGCTGTGCTCACCGAGCGCGTTGAGCAACGACAGTCCCCGCGACAGCGTGCGCGAACCACTCGACCTGCGGGACCGAGCGCCCCCTGCGTCCTCGATCTCGCTCACGGCGCTCCCTCCTGCCGTCGTCGACCGCGACGGGTGCAACTCGCCGCGTGCCCCCACGGGGTCCGCGTAACCGCACGCCGGGGTGCGGTGGTCGCCTGAGTGTGCTGCGCGACCCGCGCACGGTCAAGGACACCACCCCTTCTTCTCGGCCACCACCGGCGAACCCCGGGGCACCACAGGCGCCTGAGCGGACGGGACGCAGGCTCCCGGCCGGCCATGGGGCCGTCGCTACCATCGCCGCCCGTGGCAGCCCGTCACCACCCCGATGAGAAGGATCCTCCGTGCCCGAGGAGATCGAGAAGCTGCTCGGCGGTTCACGCCGAGCGTTCGACACCCTGTTCGAGTCGCGGATCCTGTTCCTGAAGGGCCCGTTGGAGGACGACATCGCCGACAACCTCGTCGCGCAGCTGCTCGCCCTCGACGCGGAGGACGACGAGGACATCACCCTCTACATCAACTCGCCCGGTGGCATCATCACCGGGATGTTCGCGATCTACGACTCGATGCGGCTGCTGCGAAGCAAGGTCAACGTGCGCTGCATCGGTCTGGCCGCCTCGGCGGGCGCCTTCCTGCTCGCCACGGGTACGGGCACACGGTCGGCGACCGAGAACGCGCGGATCATGATCCACCAGCCCCTCGGCGGTGCGCGTGGGACGGCCAAGGACATCGAGATCCAGGCCAAGAACATCGTGTGGATCCGCGAACGCATCAACGAGATCCTCGCGGAGCGGACCGGACAGACCCTCGAGACGATCCGCAAGGACACCGACCGCGACTACTGGATGACCGCGGCGGACGCGCTCGAGTACGGCCTGATCGACGAGGTGAACCAACCGGGCCAGGGCAGCTGAGGCGGGTCCCTGCCACCATGGTCGCGGAGCACGCACACGCCCCGAGGTCACCGGGACGTGCTGCGACCCGGGTCGCACTGCTCGAGTGCGACCACGTCGATCCAACCTTGCGGGGGGTCGCCGGTGACTACGCGGACATGTTCACGGCGCTGTTCGCCCGTCACGCGCCCCACATCGCGCTGACCCGCATCGACGTGGTCGGTGGCGCGTCCCTGCCCGAGGTGGGCGCCTACGACGCGGTGCTCGTGTCGGGCTCACGGTTCGGGGTGACCGACGACCTGCCCTGGATCCACGCGCTCACGCGCCTGCTGCGCGGCCTGCACGCCGCGGAGGTACCCACCGTCGGGATCTGCTTCGGACACCAGCTCATCGCCCACAGCCTGGGTGGCACCGTCACGCGCGCCGAGGTCGGTTGGGGCGTGGGGGTGCACCGCGCGGCACCGACGGCCGCGGGCGACGAGACCTTCGCTACCGCGCAGCCCTTCGACCTCCTGCTCAGCCACCAGGACCAGGTCGTGGAGCTGCCTCGGGGTGCACAGCTGCTGGCGACCAGCGACCACGCGCCCGTGGCGGCCCTGCGCACCGGCAGCCTGCTCGGCTTCCAGGGCCACCCCGAGTTCACCCCCGCCTACGCTGCGGCGTTGATGGACAGCCGTGCCGACCGCATCCCCGCAGAGGTCGTCGCCCGCGCCCGTGCGACGCTGACGACCCCGACCCACCACGCCCACGTCGCGGCATGGATCGCCGAGCACCTCGCACCAGCGACGCGATGACGGGCAGAGCCCTCGCGGTCTCCCTCGACGCGGTGGTACTCGCCGTCACGGAACGCACCCCACGCGTGCTGGCAACCTCCCATGACCACGGCCCCCTGGCACTGCCCTCGGGCCCCCTGGACGTGGAGCACGACGACACCCTGGAGCGCGGTCTGCGGCGCTACGTACGTGAGCAGACCGAGCTCGAGCTCGGCTACGTCGAACAGCTGTACACCTTCGGTGACCGCGACCGTGCGCCTGACAGCGCCACGGTCCGCCGCCTGAGCGTCGGCTACCTCGCCCTGGTGCAGGAGAGCACCCCACTGTCCGACGCACGCTGGTTCGACGTCTACGACCTGCTGCCGTGGGAGGACCACCGCGGCGGCACACCCGCGGTCCTGGCCGAACTGCTGCCCGCACTGGCGAGGTGGGCCGACGGCGATCCGGCCCGGCGACAGCGCCTGGCCATGACCTTCCAGTCCCCCTGGGATGGGATCCGCGCCCTGGAGCGCTACGAGCTGCTCTACGGGGTGGAACTGGTCGCCGAGCGCTTCCGCGATGATCACCGCGATCCGCCCGAGTTGGTGACAGGGGTGGCCATGCGCAGCGACCACCGCAGGATCCTGGCCACGGCGCTCGGCCGGATCCGCGGCAAACTGACCTACCGACCGGTGGTCTTCGAGCTCATGACCGAGCCCTTCACCCTGCTGGAGCTCCAGCACACGGTCGAGGCGTTGTCGGGTGTGGATCTGCACAAGCAGAACTTCCGTCGGCTCGTGCTCGGCTCCGGGTTGGT
>JAWLFQ010000024.1:0-31805 GCA_041685505.1 Nitriliruptoraceae bacterium | reverse complement strand
CGGTGCGTGATGGACGTCAAATCGGGCTGAATCGGCCATCCAGAGCGTTTGAGCCCGATTCTGCTGGACGAAGCTGTACGACCATGGGCCGCTTCAGCACGGTTGAGGGCCGTGTGACCGTAAGGTCATGGGGGTTCAAGTCCCCCCTCGCGCACCACCTCTCAGACCCCCACTGACCAGGGGGAACGACCCGGCTCGGTTCTCGGGGGGCGAGCATCCGGGACGGGAACTCCCGCTCCGGGACCATCGCGCGTGGAGACGCTGCGGGCTCCCGGGTGATACTCGCGGGCGCTGGCTACCCGATCCCGGCGGCGCGTTGTCGTTCGCGGATGTAGGCGATGATGTGGTCGATGTCCGCGTCGCTGAGGCCGCTGATGGCAGGCATGGGGCCGAAGTCCCAGTGGTGCGGGGTGACCCCCTCACGAACCGCCCGGTGGAAGGCGCCGTCGCCATGGTGTGACGGTTCGTACACGATGTGCACCAGTGGCGGGCCGGATGTCGTGCCCGTCCCCGCCGCACCGTGGCAGGCGGCGCAGTTCGCTGCGAACAGCTCGTGGCCTCGTGCGGTCACGTCCGACGCTGCGCTGTCCCCGGCTTCGACCGTGCCGGTGTCCGCAGAGCTCCCGCAGGCGCTGAGTGTGACGAGCGCGAGGAGTGCGAGTGCGAGGGTGCGGATCATCGGGCCTCCGAAGGCGGCACGCGTGCGAACTCGCGACGTGGTGGGCAGTGATGCCTGCCGATCGCCCGCGGGGTTCCGCCACCTACGGTTCGCGTCCTCGTGGGCTGTGATCACCGCCCCCATCGGTCATGCCCCGTCCGCCTCCGCTGTGTCACGCAGCCCGGCCAGCAGCCGCTCGTCCACGCGGTCGATCGCGGCGGCGGCGGGGTGCGCGAGGGTCACGGCGCTGTAGCGCGCCAGCAGGCCCGACCCCGTCCGGCTGGAACGGAGACTACCGGCCTGCCGCAGCCCGCGGCACGGCTGCTGGCCCCTGAACAGGTCAGCTCGAGAGCGTGTCTCGGATGCGGCGGGCGTCCTGCGATCCAGCCGAGCCCGGCTCCACATCCCCACATCATCATCTCCGGCCTTCCATCGTCTCGCCTCGACCGTCAGCGGGTGCCGCCGGCCATGCTGCAGGCCAGCTCACCCACGGTCGCCACGGCGGCGTCGGTGTTGACCCGAAGGTCGTCCACGACCATCCGGACGGCGTCTGAACGGGTTCAAGGCTGCATCAGGTTCCGCAGCAACCCCGCTGGCGGGGCGCCAGAACGTGCCGATTAGGTGCTCTGGAGGTCGCCATCGACCGCCACGTTGCGCGGGTGGCGCCATGAGCTCGGCGTACCGGGCGGGCAGCCTGAGCCTGACGGGCACGGTCGCGATGGGCACCGGGGTCGTGATCGGTGCGGGCATCCTCGCGTTGACCGGCCAGATCGCTGAGCTCGCGGGGCCGTCGTTCCCGGTGGCGTTCGTCATCGCCGGTGATCAGTGGGCTGAGCGCGTACAGCTACATCCAGGTGTCGAACGACACGCCGTCGGCCGGTGGGATCGCGATGATCCTCTCCCGTGCGTACGGCCGGTCGGTGGTGACCGCGGCCGGTGCGATGCTGATGGTGTTCTCGATGGTCATCAACGAGAGCCTCGTCGCCCGCACCTTCGCCACCGACTGCCTGCGGCCGTTCGACGTCGAGGACACCAGTGTCCTGATCCCCGTCATCGCCGTCGGGATCAACGTTGCAGGGTTCCTGATCAACATCGCCGGCCACGAGGCCATCGGCACCATCTCCACGTTCGCCGCCGTGCTCAAGGTCGGCGGCATCCTCGTCTTCGCCGGCGCCACCCTGTGGGTGGCGGGCTCCAGCTTCCAGCCGGCGAGCACCGGGTCCACCGGGAGCGGGGCCGGTGGGCTGCTGGCTGGGGTCGCCCTGGCGATCCTGGCCTACAAGGGGTGCACGACGATCACCACCAGCGGCGACGAGGTCGAGGATCCGCACCGCAACGCCGGCCGGGCCATCGTGATCTCGCTGGCGGTCTGTGTCGCGGTGTACCTGTTGGTGTCGTGGGCGGTCGGCTCGATGCTGATCATCCCGGAGATCGTGGCGGCGCGGGACTACTCGCTGGCTGAGGCCGCCCGCCCCACCTTCTGCAGCGCCGGGGTCACCTTCACGGTCGCCGTCGCCATCATCGCCACGGCGTCCGGTCTGCCCGCCAGCCTGTTGGCGGTGTCACGCATGCTGGCGATGCTGACCGACATGGCGTTGATCCCGCAGCACACCCTGGTGTACTCGGTCGTGGTCGCCGGGACCCTGGCGGTGCTCTTCGATCTGGGCCGCATCGCGGCGATCGGTGCGATCTTCTCCCTCGTGATGGACATCGCGATCCAGTGGAGCGGGTTCCGGCACCGCCGTGGCGAGCTCCGTGTGCGCGGACCCGTCGACGCCGACCATGCTGACGAGCCGTCATAGCGGTTGGTGCACGATCCACCGAACCGTTCCGTGTCGTGGACGGGGTGCACGGGACGTTCGCAGCCACGTCCGGCTTGACGTGTTCTTGATGCGTCCTTGCCGCCGTCCGCATGATCGACCGCCATCATCCTGGCCACAGCACGCCTGGGGCGGGAGGAGCGGGAATGGCAGTCGATCCGACGAGCACAGACGGTCGCCCGTGGTGGGCGCTGGTCGCGTCGGTCGTAGGGTTGGCCGTGGCTGTCGGGCTCGTCGTCGGGCCCATGAGCCCAGGCGAGGGCACCGACCAGAACTCCCCGCAGATGCTGCAGGTGTCGCCCGGCGGTGCGGTCGAGCTCGCCTCGCTTCCGCGCGAGCAGCAGGTGCTGTACGAGGCGGCTGCCGCCGACCGCGAGGCGTTCGAGCAGGTGCGCTGCTACTGCGGCTGCGAGGACTTCCTCGCCCACCGCCACCTGCTGGACTGCTTCGAGCGGCCCGAGGGCGGCTGGGAGCGGCACGCGACCGGCTGCGCGGTCTGCCTCGCGGAAGCGGAGGAGGTCGTCGAGCAGCGTGCCGCCGGAACACCACTCGACGAGATCATCCGGCGGATCGACAACCGCTACGGCCAGATCACCGCAACGACCTGAGCAACGAGCTCTGATCGCACGGAGGCCTCACCATGACCCCCACACATCCAAGGACCGGGACCGGCCAGCGCCGCTCCACCGGACGGCTGTCGCGCCTGGCCGCGATGGTCGGCGCCGTCGTGCTCGCCGTGGGCGTCGCCATCTCGGCGGCCTCCGGCTCCGACACGGCGACGGTCACCGCGGCCGACCCCTCGCTCCCCAACCCCATGGGCGGGCCGGCGCTGCCCGCACCTGGCACGGTCGCGGGCGAGGCGAGCCTGGCGGGCCTGCAGATCGCGGGTTCGAAGGTGGCGATGGGCGACATCGCGCTCGGGGTCACCTACGTGCCGGCCTGGGAGGTCACCAACCCGACCGACCGTGAGCTGACCTTCGCGGCAAGCCAGCCGCAGGTGCTCGAGGGCTGCTGCCCGGGGCCGGTCTACGCCGATGGCGAGCTCACCCAGGTCGGTCAGGAGCTCATCGTCGCCCCAGGCAGCTCGGTGCTGCTGCAGTTCCCGCTGCAGATGCATGCGGGCATGGACGGACCCCACGACCTCGCGATCCCACTGCAGGCGGACGGGGAGCAGGCCGCCCTGCAGGTCACCGGCAACTTCACCGACAGCGTCACCGCCGGCTGACCACCGGCGTGGGCTGACCGTCGCAGGGAGGACCACAGGGAGGACCGGATGATGTGGACCGCGGCACCGTGGTGGCACTGGTTGGGGATGGCCTCGTTCTGGACGGTGCTGGTGCTGATCGCGATCTGGGCCACCGGACGTATCGCGCCCGCTGGCCGGGCCGGCCGGCCTGCCGCCCGCGCGGTCCTCGACCTGCGGCTCGCCAGGGGCCAGATCGACGTCGCCGAGTACCGTCGCCTGCGCGAGCTCCCACCAGCCGGGCAGGACAGTCGCCCATGAACCGTCCGATCACGGTCGTCGTCGTCGACGACGAGCGCCCGCTCGTGGACCTCGTCAGCCGCTACCTGCGGCGTGAGGGCTACGAGGTCCACGCCGCCTACGACGGTGAGGAGGCGCTGGCGGTGATCGGCCGCCACCACCCGGACGTGATCGTGCTGGATCTCATGCTGCCGGGCATCGATGGGCTCGAGGTGGCCCGTCGGGTGCGGGAGGACACCGACCCGTACATCGTCATGCTCACCGCCCGGACCGAGGAGGTGGACCGGATCGTGGGTCTGCGGGTCGGTGCGGACGACTACGTGACCAAGCCGTTCTCCCCGAACGAGCTGGTGGCCCGCATCCAGGCGATGCTCCGCCGTCCCCGCCAGACGGCACCGACGGACGACGCCGTGCGCAGGTTCGGTGCGCTCACCATCGATGCCGCCGCTCGCGAGGTCCATCTCGCCGATGAGCCGGTCGAGCTGACCCGCTTGGAGTTCGACCTGCTCGACACGCTCAGCGCCCAGCCCCGTGTGGTGTTCTCGCGGGAGCAGCTGCTGGACCGGGTGTGGGGATCGTCCGAGTACCGCGATGACCATGTCGTCGCGGTGCACGTCGCCAACCTGCGCCGCAAGCTCGGCGACACCTCCGAGGAGCCCCGCTTCGTCCGCACCGTCCGCGGTGTCGGCTACCGCATGGTCGATGCGTGACCGCGCCCGCCCCACCGCGGCGCCTGGTACGACGGTTGTTCGTCGGCCAGCTCCTGGTGATCCTCGTCGGCGCCGGCACCCTCGGCGCCGTCGCCTTCCTGGTCGCGCCGCCGATCTTCCACGACCACATCCGGCGGGCCGTCGGACCGGTCTCCGACGTCGTCGCCCATCACCTCGACCAGGCGTTCTCCGAGACGCTGCTGGTCGCGCTGACGGTCGGGATCCTCGCGGCGGCAGGTGCGGCGACCGGGGTGTCCTGGCTGCTCGCGAACCGGATCGCGCGTCCCGTGGAGGAACTCTCGCGCACCGCCGACGCCCTGGCCGCAGGCCGTTTCGGCGAACGGGCCCCGCACCCGGCCGCGGAGGACGAGCTCGCTGATCTCACCGACGCGTTCAACGGCATGGCGGATGCGCTCGAGCGCACCGACGCGACCCGACGGCGGCTGTTGGCCGACCTCGCCCATGAGCTCCGTACCCCGCTGGCGACGATCGAGGCGTACCACGAGGGCGTGGCAGACGGCGTCGTCGCGGCTGATGCCGACACGCTCGCGACCCTCCAGGATGCGACCGGACGGCTCCAACGGCTCGTGGAGGACGTCTCGCTGGTGTCTCGTGCCGAGGAAGGCCAGCTCAGCTACGACCTCCAACCGATCGACCTCGCACAGCTCGTGCGGTCCGCGGTCGATGCGCTCGCACCCGCGACGCGTGATCGACCGCAACTGGAGGTCCGGCTGCCGCAAGCGCCGGTGATGGTCGACGGCGACCCGGACCGGCTCGCACAGGTGCTCGCAAACCTGCTCAACAACGCTTTCGAGCACACGCCCGACAGCGGGACGGTCACCGCGTCGGTGACCGCGCGCGACGACGACGCGGTCGTGACCATCGCCGATACCGGCGGTGGGATCGCCCCGCACCACCTCGAGCACATCTTCGAACGCTTCTTCCGGGCAGACCCCGCACGGCGGCACGTTGCCGGCAGCGGCATCGGCCTGACCATCAGCCGAGCCATCGTCCACGGCCATGGTGGCGAGCTCACCGCCCACAGCGACGGGGTCGGCACCGGATCCACCTTCACCGTCCGGCTCCCCGCAGCACGCCGACGATGACCGACGACCACCCATCGGGGTGCGCCCTGCGCCGATCCTGATGCCGCCACGGAGGCACGTGCCACCTCCTGGCCGCTCCCCGGGTATCCGCGGGCCCGTGGGTGGACGGCGCTGCGTGGGAGGAGTAGACCCCAGGGTGGGATCACCCCGATGCACGACACTGCAGTCGCAGCAGGGCGGCGACTGGGAGGTGCGCGTGGGCAGCGAGCGTGGGACGGGACCGGCCAGGATCTACGACCGCATCGCGCCGGTCTACGACCTGTACTCAGGGCCGATGGAGTGGTTGGGTGGGGCACGTCGCCGCCGCCGCGTGCTTGCCCGCGCCACCGGTGAGGTCCTGGAAGCGGGTGTCGGCACCGGGCTGAACCTCGAGCACTACCCCCCAGGGGTCCAGGTGACCGGCATCGACATCTCGGCGCGGATGCTGGCCCGCGCCCGACGCCGTGCCGAGGAGGCCGCGGTCGAGGTGACCCTCGAGGTCGCTGACGTGGAGGACCTTCCCTACCACGACGACCGGTTCGATACGACGACGGCGACGTGCGTCTTCTGTTCGGTGGCCGACCCGGTCCAGGGCTTGCGCGAGCTCGCCCGCGTCACGCAGCCAGAGGGCAGGGTGCTGCTGCTCGAGCATGTGCGTCCCCGCAACCGCATCCTGGGGGCGCTGGCTGATCTCGTGAGTCCCCTCGCGCGACGGCTGTTCGGCCCCGAGGTCAACCGGCGTACAGAGCGCAACGTCGAGGCCGCGGGACTGGAGATCGTGACGGTGCGCCGCGACGGCGTGTGGCGCGAGATCGAAGCTCGCCCCCCTGTGGTGGAGGCGTGACCAGGTGGGCGACGCGGTGCCCCGTGCTGGCTGCTGCGCGCACCGCGACCTCCACCCCTGGGATGAGGACGGTGTCGCTCTCACGGCCGATGCCTGCGTGGCGGTGCTGTTCCATGCTGCCGAGGTGACACGAACACCCCACGAACACCCTCGGGGATCGTCCCCGTGCCCCGGGACCGCAGCGAAGGAGCGGCCATGAGCACCCCGCAACCCAGTCCACGCAAGGTGGAGGTCGAGGAGGACCCCCAACTCGTCGCGCAGTGCCCGCACTGCGACGCGGCGCTCGCGACGATCCGCACGCGGCGGCTCCACACCAGCGGCCGCGCCAAGGCCCGCTTCGGCACGCGGTACGTCTACGCCTGCCCGGACTGCAACCGGCTGCTGGGCATCTCCCACCGCAAGGGCTTCTGGATGGGCTGAGGACGGGCTGGGGTGTGGGTGAGCGTGCCCGCGCACCCGCAGCCAACGCGGAGGGAACCCCCGTGCGACGGATCGAGCGACGGATACGGCACCACCTCGAGGTGCTGGTCGAGGACATCGGCGCGCGGCCGCCCGGATCACCGTCCAACCGACGCGCCACCGACCACGTCCGTGCCAGCCTCAGTGCCGCCGGCTGTGCGGTGACCGCGCTGCCCTGCACCACCCGCTGGTGGGAGCCCGGCAGCGGGTACCTGGTGGTGGGCGACAGACGGTTCGACGTCGCGCCCAACCCCTACAGCCCGGCCGGTGAGGTCCACGGCAGGGCGGTCCGCGTCGCACGCCTCTCGGAGCTCGAGGAGCTCGAGGAAGGGCGCGACACGATCGTGGTCCTGACCGACGAGCTGGCCCGCGAGCAGCTGCTCCCGGCGGTCTTCCCCTTCCTCTCCCTCCCGGAGCACGAACGGATCCGGGTCGCGCTGCAACGGCTGGCACCGGCCGCGGTCGTGGCGGTCTCCGACCACTGGGAACCGATCCTCGAGGACCCGGACCTCGGGTTCCCCTCGACCACCGTCCCGACCGACATCGGGTGGACCGTGGCCACCGGCGATCCGCTCCACCTCGCCGTCTCCGGTGCCGTCCACGCCGGCACGGGCGTGAACCTGTCGACGCGCCTGGACGACGAGCCCCGACGGCTGGTGCTGTGCGCCCACCTCGACAGCAAGGCCACGACCCCCGGTGCCTTCGACAACGCCGCCAGCGTCGCGACCCTGCTGGCGTTGACCGAGCTCGGCCACCTCGACGGCCTGCCACTCGAGCTGGTGCTGTTCAACGGCGAGGACCACATCGACAGCTGCGGCGAGGTCGCGTGGCTCGCGGCCACCGACCTGGACGACATCGCCGGGGTCGTCAACGTCGACGGGGTCGGGCTCATCGGGCAGGGGCTGTCGCTCGCCACGCTGTCGACCCCTGGTGTGCTCGAGGCGAGGCTGGCCACCTGGCTCGACCACCGCGCGGGCTGGGCCCCGGCCGAACCGTGGTTCGAGAGCGATCACGCGATCTTCGCCATGCGCGGCATCCCCGCGCTGGCCATCACCAGCCAGGACGTGCACGCCCTGCTCGGCGGCCTCGCGCACACCCCCGCCGACACCCTCGAGGTGCTCGACCTCGCCGTGCTCGGGCAACTCGCCGCCGACCTACCGGGACTGCTCGCGATCGCCGCCACCGAGCTGTGCTGACACCCCACTGGATCGTCCCGGCCAGCCCTGCACGCCGGCGGCCGACTGCGCTGGCAGGGAGCCAGACAGGGCGGCGGCGATCACACCAGCCGGCGGGGGATCCGGTGGGTCCAGCTGGAGGCGTGGACACGCTCGTCACCTTCGTAGGCATCGAGGGTGGCGTGCAGGTGGAAGGCGGACTCGTCGCCGGTCAACACCGTCCGGGTCACGGTGTGCACCCGCCACTCGCCGCGTTCGCGTCCGACCTCCCACACCGTCTCGCCCCGCGCCGAGGTCACATCGGCGCCGGTGACCGCGTAGCGCTCCACCGCCCGCTTGCGGACGATCATGTCGATGTCCTCGAGGTGGCGCGCCCCGGCATCATCGACGGTCTGCAGGATGGACTCGGAGGTGCCGAGGTCCCTGTAGACCTGCCACGCGCTCTCGGGTGGTTCCACCATCGTCGACGGGCTCGGCCGCGCCGCCTCGGCCGGACCGAAGGTGATCGGTGCGTCGTCCACGGCGTGCCGCAGCGGCAACTCCAGCCGGCTCGAGGCGGGGTAGATCGTCAGGTGGGTGGGCTCGGGTGACGGCCACGCCAGCGGCCAGTAGGAGGTCGACAACGCCAGTCGGATGCGGTGACCTGCCGGGAAACGCTGGGCGACGTCGTTGAGTTGGATCCGTGCGCGGGTCCGCTCGCCGGGGACGAGCGGCTCGGGGTGATCGTGGCCGTCGCGGTGCGTGAGGTTGAGCAGGCCGTAGGTGATCCGCGTCGCCTCCTTCGTGGGGCGCACGTCGGAGAGTCGTGCGGCGACCATCGCGACCGGAACGTCGGAGGAGAGCTCGACCTCGACCACCGCGGCGCCGAGCAGCTCCACGTCGTGGGTGAGGGGCAGGGTCTCGAAGACCAACGCCCCGCCGTCCTCCTCCTGCTGGTCACCCGGCAGGTCCGGCGCACGTGCGTAGGACGCCCACTTGCCGGCGAACAGTCCCAGCGAGAGCGGTGAGTGCAGCACGCGCCGCTCCGGGGGCTGCGGCGGGGTCCCTGCCGACGGCCCGGGCACCCCCGTCGGTGCCTCGTCGTCCCAGTGCAGCTGTCCCTGCGACAGACGCAGGCTGTGGGTGTCGGTGTTGGGCGATGGCCACGCGTGCTCGGAGATCCACCGGCCGGGGCGCTCGTGGTAGGTGGTGAAGGGCGGGACGGAATCCTGCATCCAGGCCCGCAGCATCGGTTCGGCATCGACGCCGTTGTCGTGGCCCTTCAACCAGCGGTCGAACCAGCGCACGCACTCCTGGAGCCAACCGATCGCCGGGCCGGGAACGCCGGTGTGGGGGTACTTGTGGCTCCACGGACCGACCAGTCCGAGACGTGGCACCCGCAGGTCGCGCAGGAGCCGGAACACCGCGTTGCTGTACCCGTCGGCCCAGCCGGAGACGGCCATGACGGGGACGTCGATCGCACCGGGGTCCTGGGCCACCGACCCGTGCTGCCAGTAGGGATCGCGGTGCTGGTGCTCGAGCCAGGTCCGCAGCCACAGGCCCGAGCCTTCCAGGCGCTCGTGCCAGCGTTCCCGCCACTCGGGGACCAGTTCCGGGTCGGGCGGCAGGGAGTTGTAGGCGAACATCGTCGAGGCCCAGGACAGGTTGTCGCCCAACAGGCAGCCACCCATGTAGTGCACATCGTCGGCGTAGCGGTCATCGGTGGAGGCGACCGTGATGATCGCACCGAGTGCCGGCGGGCGACGGGCAGCGACCTGCAGCGCGTTGAACCCGCCCCAGGAGATGCCCATCATCGCGACGTGGCCGTCGCACCAGGGCTGCTCGGCGAGCCAGGCGATGACATCCTCGCCGTCGCACAGTTCCTCTTCGAGGTACTCGTCGGTCAGCACGCCGTCGCTGTCGCCACTGCCACGCAGATCGACCCGCAGGCAGGCGTACCCGTGACCGGCGAAGTAGGGGTGGTGCAGCTCGTCGCGCAGGCGGGTGCCGTCCCGCTTGCGGTAGGGGATGAACTCCAGGATCGCCGGCACCGGCTGTGCAGCCGCGGACTCGGGGAGCCACAACCTCGCTGCCAGCCGGACGCCGTCGCGGACGGGGATCAGGAGGTGCTCGGTCTCGGTGATGGGCTGCGGTAGCTCGTCGAGCAGGTGCAAACGGTGCTCCTCGTCGTCGCTCAGTCGACCGGTTCGAAGCGCAGATCGAGCTGCTCCATGACCTGCGCGTGGGTGTCGTACAGCTCCTCGAGGTCGTCGGCGCCGAGGTGGACGTAGGCGACGACGTAGCTGTGTGGCTCCTGGTCGCGCAACGCCGACAGCCGGTCGCCGGGCTGGGCGACCAGCTCGAGCACGCACGGCGCGAACCGTCGCTCGAGTGCGGCGATCCGCTCGTCGTCGGGGACGGCGGCCAGGATGGCGTCCTCGTCACGACGGACGAAGAACTTGCCCGCCACCCTTGCGCGGCCGCTGCGGACCTCGATGTCCGGCTCGTCACCGAGGGCGGCCTCCGCCATCACCTCGAGGTTGGTGGTGTCGTCCACCCACTTCATCAGGTAGCTGTGTTCCTGACTGATCCGGGAGTTGATCTCCAGCACCCGTGCGCGTCCCGCGTCCTCGTCCACGAAGAACTCGATGTTGAAGGCCGCGTGGTCGTAGCCGATCTCGCGTAGCAGCTCGGAGGCGATGGCGTGCATGCGGGCGCGGGCTGCCTCAGAGCGTCGTGAGGGGTAGGTGTAGTGGGTGAAGGTCGAACCGTCGGCGGCACGGTGGATGTCGAAGATCCCGTGCACCTGGATCTCGCCGTCGTGCACGTGCCCCTCCAGGGTGCACTGCTCGCCCTCCAGGATCGACTCCGCGATCGCCGCGCAGCCACCGCGGGCAGCGACCTCCTCGGGCAGGTCGTCGACCCGTTCCATGACCGCCTCGAAGGGCGCGCCGAGGCGGTGGATCTCGGCGCGCAGCCGGGTGATCGCGGCACGCAGATCGCCATCGGAGTCGATGCGGAAACCGAGGTGGCCGGAAGCGGCCTTGACCGGCTTGAGCCAGAAGGGATAGTCCAGCGGTGGCAGCGCACCGGCGTCGTCGGCGAACACATCGACCGCAGCGAAGGCGGGTGTGTCGTCCGGAGCGACCCGCTGTTGGGTGAGCCGGCTCCAGTACTTGTGCTCGACGTTGACGACCGCGCGCAGCGGCGCGTGTGGCAGTCCCCGCTCCGCAGCCAGGATGGGCACCAGGCAGGAGCTCGGGAAGTCCCAGAACGTCGTGATCCCGTCGACGTGGAGCTGCGCGAGGTGACGCCGGGCCTCGTCGAGCAGCGCGTCGACGTCGAAGCCCGCGGCGAAGCGGACCTTCTCCCGCGCGAGCAGCGGCTCGACCTCGAAGTCACGGGTCTGACCGATCCGTTCGAGCCACTCCAGGCGCTGCTGGTCCGGACCGATGATCGCCAAGCGGCGCATCCGCACCCTCCCTGTCGGCACAGCCGACGACGGACCGCGGGTGTCGATCGCCCTGTCGGCGCGCTGCACCCGACGACGCGTCTACCTCCTCGACCGTAGCCATCAACGGCCGGGTGACGCGTGGGAGGGATCCGGTCGGTCGGGCAGGGTGCGAGCGAGCGGGCGATGCCGGCCGGGTAGGTGGTCGTGCCCCCCGGGGCGACCGTTCGTCGGTGTCGGTACCACCCACGCCGGGTCATCCTCGTCTCACACCGTGAGGGAGCAGCCGTGCACCGCACAGCGATCATCCTGCTCGTGACCGCGCTCGGCATCGTGGCCTGCGGGGATGCGACCGATGGGTCGGATCCGTCCACATCACCGCCGGCAGACGGCGCGGTGACCCTGTCCTACGACTTCGACGGCGGCTCCGATGGCTGGGCCAGCGAGATCACCGACTACACCGAGGCGACCCGCCCGGCGGAGGTGATCTCCGAGACCGGTGTCTCGCCGCCAGGACTGGAGGAGGGCAGCGGCTTCTTCCATCTCGCGGCCGACAACCCGTCCGACGACGTGTTCGCCTACCTCCTGCGGGAGGTGACCCCCGACGACGGCCTCGAGGGTGACCGCAGCTACACCGCGAGCTTCACGGTGCGGTTCGCCTCCAACGCCCCCACCGGCTGCGCCGGCATCGGCGGTGCCCCCGGGGAGTCCGTCTACTTCAAGGTGGGGGCAGCATCCGAGCAGCCCCTCCCGGTCATGGAGGACGGACAGTCCCGGCTCTCGGTCGACAAGGGTGGCCAGTCCCAGGGCGGTGACGCCGCCGTGGTGGCCGGGACCATCGACAACGGCATCCCGTGCGAGCAGGCCCTGGAGTCGGACCCGCCTCCCTACGCGATGGTGACCCGCGAGGGCACGGTCGCCGACGTCACGACCACTGCGGACGGCTCGCTGTGGCTGTTCGTGGGGACCGACTCCGGCTTCGAGGGACGGACGTCGATCTACTACGACCGCATCGAGGTGACGTTGCGGCCGACCGAGGCCGACGGCTGACAGGCCACCGTGGGTGGTCGGCCGTGGTTGCTGGTCGCGAACGACGGACCGCTGGCAGTGGTCACGCGTGCCGCCAGGCCGCCAACTCCGCAACGAGGGCCGCGCTCGCCGCCTCCAGCTGCGCGAGGCCACGGTCCTTCGTCGCTGCGTCCGGTGCAGCCGCCCCCGCGTCAGCGCGCTGGTCCACCAACCGGGACGCGAGGCTGTGCAGTTCGCGATGCCGCGTGGCGAGGGCGTCGAGACAGGGTGTCGCCGTCTGTGCGGTCATGCGCTCGAGCCAGGTGCCCAGGCGGCACCGCACGGGGTCCATGCCGGGCGGGTCCGGCCGATGCCCCGCGAGGTGGTCGCGCAGTTGCCGGATCCACACCCGGTGTTCGATCTCTGCGATCAACCCTGGCAGCCGGTCAGCCGGCAGGGGCCGGACATCCCGCCAGGCAGACGGTGGGTTCCAACTCGCGGCCCACGCGACAGCCCGCTCCGCGGGCATCGGGCGCGCGATCCCGAAGCCCTGCGCCAGCTCGCACCCGAGCTCGAGGAGCAGCACGCCGTGGGCATCGGTCTCCACGCCCTCGGCCAGAACCGTGCGTTGGAAGTTGCGCGCCAGGCTGACCACGCTGTCGATGATGAGGGCGTGCTCGGTGTCCTCCAGCAGCTCCATCACGAAGCTGCGGTCGATCTTGACCACGTCCGCTCCCAGCCGTTTGAGCAGCGTCAGCGAGGAGTAGCCGGTCCCGAAGTCGTCCAGCGCCACGGTGACGCCGAGCGCGCGGATGTGGTCGACCAGTTCGCCGACGTGCGCGAGGTCCTCCAGTGCGCCGGTCTCCAGGATCTCGATACCGAGCTGCTCGGGTCGCACCCCGGGCGCGGCAGCGAGCTGCGTCTCCAGGCGACGACCGAAGGCCGGGTCGTAGAGCTGCGCGGTGTCGATGTTGACCGTCACCGTGGTGTCGAGCCCGGCGTCGCGCCACCGCGCAAGCTGTCCGAGCGCCTCCTCGATGACCCAGTTGCCGATCTCTATCGACAGCGGGTGTCCAGCCAGCTGGGGGATGAAGGCACCCGGTGCCAGCAGGCCGCGTTCGGGGTGCTGCCAGCGGATCAGCGACTCGAACCCCAGGACCTCGCCCGTGCGCATGTTGACCTGCGGCTGGTAGTGCAGGACGAAGCGCTCCTCCGACAGCGCGGCGTGCACCTCGTCGATGAGCTGATAGCGCTCGCGGCTGTGGGCGTCGCGTTCGGTGTCGAACAGGTGGTAGCGGTCCTTGCCCGCCAGCTTCGCCTGGTAGACGGCCTGGTCGGCCTGGCGCAGCAGCTGCTCCGCGTCGCTGTCACGGGCCTGCGGGTACAGGGTGACACCGATGCTCGCCGTCGCCTGCAGCGGGCGACCCTGGAGCCTGATCGGGTGGGTCACGGCGTCGTAGAGCTCCTCGACGGCGTCCCGCCACCCGCCATCGGTGGCCGGTACCGGCACCGCGACCGCGAACTCGTCGCCACCGATGCGCGCCACACGGTGACGGTCACCGACGCAGCGCAGCAGACGGGTCGCGATCTCCACCAGCAGCTGGTTGCCGGCAGCTCGCCCGTGGGCGGCGTTCACGGCCTCGAACCCGTCGAGGTCGAAACCGACCACGGCCAGCCGTTCCTGGGGTCCACGGTCGGTCAGCAGCTCCTCGCGCAGGTGTTGCGAGAAGCGCTGCCGGTTGATCAGCCCCGTCAGCCCGTCGTGCTCGGCGACGAAGGACAACTGCTCCTGGTGGGCCTTCTCATGGGTGATGTCGATGATCAGCCCGGAGACCCGCAGCGCGTGTCCCTCAGAGGAACGCTGGGTCACCCGGCTGAGCCCTCTCACCCACAGCCAGCGGCCATCCCGTCGCTGCAGGCGGAACTCGACCTCGTGCTGCTCCTCCTGGGCGTCCACCAGCCGTTGCAGTGCGGCACGCACCGTCGGCGCGTGATCCGGATGGATCCATGTGGACCAGGTCTGGACCGTCAGCGGACCGTCGCGGTCGGGGTCGTAGCCCAGCATCTGGCACCACCGTTGGCTCGGGTGGACCAGGTCGGTGGGGACATGCCACTCGTAGGTGGCGGCCCGCGCCGCCGCCAACGCATCCTCGAGGCGTGCCTGCTCGGCCTCGACGGCGAACCTCGCCTGGGTGTGGGTCGTGATGTCCAGCATCGTGCCCAAGGCACGCTGGAGGGCACCCTGCGCGTCGCGTTCGAACCGCACCCGCTGCCGCACCCACACCTGCGGGTCCCGGGCGAGCCGGTGCTCCACCTCGCCGGTGCCGTCGCGCTGCGCGCGCTCCCACGCCGCGAGGACCCGGTCGCGGTCCTCGGCGTGGACCAGGGCGGCGACGTCGCGGCGTCGCGGGATCTCACCCGGCTCCAGACCCAGGATGCGGAAGGTCTGCTGCGACCAGGTCATCTGCCCCGTGACCATGTCCACCTGCCAGCTGCCCAGACCGGCCACCTCCTGGGCTTCGAGCAGCTCGGCACGCGAGCGCCGCAGCTCCTGCTGCTCGTCGTGACGTGCGGTGATGTCCCTCGCGATGCCCAGCAACCCGAGCGGTTCGCCACCGCCGTCACGGACGGGGGCGGTGATGGTCTCCAGCAGCACCGTGGTGCCATCGGGCAGCGTGACCCACTCCTCGCCGGTCATCGGCGCATCGGCGTCGAGGGTGGCCTGATCCTGCGCGCGGAGCCGGTGGGCGAGTTCTGCGGGGAACAGTTCCTCGTCGCGACGTCCCATCAGCTCGGTGAGGGGGCGGCCCAGCAGCTCCTCGAACCGGGGGTTGCCCTCGATGTAGATGCCCTGGAGGTCCTTGACGAAGACCACGTCGGGCAGCGCAGCGAAGAGCGCCGCGAGCTCCGCCGTGCGACGGCTCAGCGCGCGCTCCGAGGCCAGTACCTCCTCGCTCGCGTTGCCGAGCAGCTGCTCGAGCTCGGCCTCCCGCGCCTGGAGCTGGCGCCGGACGCGATGGAGCTGCAGGTGGGACCCGACGCGCGCCAGCAGCTCCTCACGCCGGAAGGGCTTGGTCAGATAATCGACCCCGCCGGTGGCGAAGCCACGCGCCTTGGACTCCGCATCATGCAGTGCACTGAGGAAGATCACGGGCGCCGCAGCGGAGCCGGCCTGCTGCTGCAGCTCGCGCGCCAGCTCGAGCCCGTCCACCTCGGGCATCACCACGTCGAGCAGCACGAGTTCTGGCACGTGACGGGTGGCCAGCGTGAGCGCTTCGTCCGCGCTGCGGGTCGTCACGACGTCGTAGCCGTGGCGGTCGAGCAGGGTACGGACCAACTCGAGCACGCCCTCGTCGTCGTCGACGACGAGGATCCGCCCCCCGTCGTTGGCAGCGCCGTCTCGTTGGGCGGCCGAGGCGGGCGCCGGTTGGGCTGCCGTGGCTACGGCGTGCTGTTCGGTCCTCGTCACCAACATCCTCGTCGGTTGGCACCGCTCGTCGGAGCTGGTGCGGCAGCGTAGGCACCGTGGCGCGGCGCGGTCACCCCTCTCATCGGCCGCGAAGCTGGCGGCTGCAGCAGTGGCCGCGCCGGCGCCCGGGCCTCCCGGGTCGCGTGCGGCCGCAGGGCGCCGCTACCGCGCTGCGCCAGCCGGGTACCGTCGCGCGCACCGACGGGGTGCAGCAGGGTGGCGCAGCCCAGGCCAGGATGCGTCGACCGGCGAGGTGGAGGATGCGGGCCGATCAGCTCGACACCGCAGGGCGATCCCTGATCCGCCCAGCCGACGCAGCGGGGCTGGATGCCGCCATCTCGGCGTTGTCGTCCGGTCGCCTGGTCGGCCTGCCGACGGAGACGGTCTACGGCCTTGCGGGCAACGCGCTCGATCGCGGTGCCGTCGCCCGGATCTTCGCCGCGAAGGGCCGGCCGGCCGACAACCCCCTGATCGTCCACATCGCGGCAGCGGAGCAGCTCGACGCGGTCGCTGCACGCAGCACACCACTGGCGCGTGCGCTGGCTGCCGCCTTCTGGCCGGGGCCGTTGACCTTGGTGGTCGAGGCGGATGCGCGCATCCCGGCGATCACCCGGGGCGGCCTTGGCACCGTCGCGGTCCGCGTGCCCGATCATCCCGTCGCCGCGACGCTGCTGGAGCGCTTCGCCCAGCCGGTCGCGGCACCCTCGGCCAACCGGTCGGGTCGTCCGTCGCCGACCCGTGCCGAGCACGTGGCCGAGGAGCTCGCCGGAGCGGTCGACGTCGTGCTGGACGGGGGAGCGTGCGCGGTCGGTGTGGAGTCCACGGTGGTCGATGTACGAGGCGCGACACCGGTCGTGCTGCGGGAGGGCGCGGTCACCCGGGAGCACCTCGGTGTGGACGCGGCTGAGCAGCGCGCCGAGACGCAGGCCTCGCCGGGCACCCGGTACCGACACTACGCCCCACGGTGCCCGGTGGAGCTGGTGACACCGGAGGCGCTGCCCGCGATGCTCGCGGAGCTGCGCCCTGCCGAGCGGGCCCGCACGGGCCTCATCGCTCCACCGCAGGTGGCCGCTGCGTGCAGCGGCGGTGCGGTGACCATCGCCACCTACCACGACGGGGCCGACCTCGCCCGGCAGCTGTACGGTGCGCTGCGAGCGGCTGAACAGGCGGGTGTCGACCGCCTCGTGGTGCAGACCGTGGACGAGGACGGTGTCGGGCGGGCGGTCATGGACCGGCTGCGACGCGCCGCCGCAGCCTGACGCGTCGAGGGGGTCCCCATGCTCGAGGACAGGGTGGAGGTGCGGACCTCGCCGCGACAGGGGCGTGGGTTGTTCGCGGCTGAGGCGATCGCGGCCGACACCCTGATCATGGAGGCGCCGCTGCTGCTCGTCCCCGCGGCCCAGCGGGCCGCACTGCAGGCCACCCTGGTCGACGACTACGTCTACGAGTGGGACGAGCAGGGCACGGCGGCGCTGGTGCTGGGCGTGTCGTCGATGTGCAACCACGACGACGATCCCAACGCGTTCCTGTGGCTGGTCCCCGACGGGCTCGTCGCCCAACTGTTCACGCTGCGTGACATCCCGGCCGGTGAGGAGATCACCGTCTCCTACCGGGCCGAGGAGGGCAGCGAGGACAGCCCCTTGTGGTTCGAGGTCCGCGGGGGAGCGTGAGTCCTGCACGCGCCCACCGGCGTGCGTGCGGGAGCGTCAGGCGGGCAGTTCCGGTGGCCATGGCGGGTCGGGGGTGACGCGCAGCGCCTCTGCGAGGCTGATCTCGCCCGCCACCGCGCGTTCGAGGGCGTCCTGTCGCAGGCTGCGCATGCCGGTGCTGCGGGCAGCGGCCAGCACCGCGGCCTCGCCGGCACCGGTCAGCAGCGCGTCACGCAGCGCCCGATCCACGCGGACCAGCTCGGCGATCGCGATGCGCCCGGCCACGCCGGTGTGATCACACGCGGCACAGCCGACGCCGCGACGCAGCTCGGCGCCGTCGAGATCGGCCAGCGTGATGCCGAGGGCCTCGAGGAGCTTGGGACCGGGCCGGTCCTCGGCGGCGCATCGGGGACAGTTGCGACGCACCAGACGCTGCGCGATCACCAGCTCCAGCGCGCTGGAGAGCAGGAAACGGTCCGCGCCCAGATCGACCATACGGGCCACGGCCGAGGGGGCGTCGTTGGTGTGCAGGGTGGCCAGCACCAGATGCCCGGTGGAGGCCGCTTCGACGGTCAGCTGTGCCGTCTCGTGGTCCCGTACCTCACCGACCAGCAGCACGTCGGGGTCCTGGCGGAGCAGGTGACGCAGTCCCGTGGCGAAGGTGACCCCGACACGTGTGTCGATCTGGGTCTGGTTGATCCCCAGCCACCGGACCTCGACCGGATCCTCCAGGGTGCGGATGTTGCGCCCCAGCCCGTCGGTGGTGGCCAGCGCCGCGTAGGCGGTGGTGGTCTTGCCCGAGCCCGTGGGGCCCGTGAGCAGGACCAGACCCTGGGGACGGGCCATGACGGCGGTGAGGACCTCCTCGTCACCGCTGTGGAGACCGAGCTCGTCCAGCCCGAGCAGCTCCTCAGCCCGGGGGAGCAGGCGCACAGCGACCGTCTCCCCGCGCAGGGTGGGCATGACCGAGACCCGCAGCTCGAGGGGACGCCCGTCGACCACCAGCCGGGCGCGACCATCCTGGGGGCGTCGGTGTTCGGCGATGTCGAGGTCGGCCAGCAGCTTGATGCGGGAGACCACCCGGGGGTGCAGGTCGGTGGACAGCCGTTCCATCTCGCGGAGCACCCCGTCGACGCGCAGTCGCACCCGTGCCCCGCCCTCGTAGGGCTCGAGGTGGAGGTCGCTGGCCTGGAGCTGGGCCGCTTCGGCCAGGATCGCGTCGAGACGTGCGACCACCGGTGCGGCATCGGCGCCCGCGCTGTCGTGCTGCGCGAGATCACCGGCGACGCGGCTGCGCTGCCACAACCGGTCCTGGGTGGCGGGCATGCGGTAGGCACGGCGTCGCGCCCGGCGCAGCGCGTCGGTGGTGGCGACCACGGGTCGCACACGACGCACACCGGTGGCCAGCCGCACGTCGTCGAGCGCGACCACATCGGAGGGGTCGGACATCGCCAGGTGCAGGGTGCCGGTCGCCAGGCGCAGGGGCAGGACGTCGTGGCGTTCCGCCTCGCTCATCGGCAACAGCGCGACCACCTCGGGGTCGAGGGGGACGTCGGCATCCAGATCGACCCGTTCGAGCCGCAGCTGGGTCGCCAGCGCATCGGCGACCTCGGACTCCGCCACCAGCCCCAACCGCACCAGCGCCGCGCCCAGACGCTCACCCGGAGCGGCGACGTCGAGGGCGTCGCGGATCGCCCCGTCGGTGACCACACCGGCGGCCAGCAGCAGCTCGCCGAGGCGGCGACGGCGCCGACCTGCGCCGGGGGCCGTCCCACCGGATGGTGCTCCCGGGGCCTGTGCCATGAGCCGCTCCGTGTTGCGATCCGCCAGCGCGTGTGCGCTGGATCCCCCGGTGTGCACGAGGTACGTCGAGGTTTATCTCAGGGTGGCGCCTCGATCACGGAATGTAGCTGTCCGAGGGCCCCGGTGACGTCGACAGCTGGGCGAGGCCTGCCGGCGCGCGCTACCGTTCGGGGCATGTCCACACCGACACATCTCCCGACCCGGTCTCCCGCGCCCGTCCGGACACCTGTCGAGCCGGATCAGCGTCCCGATCCCAGCGACGGTGACGGCGACCACGACCGCTTCGCGCACTACGTCAACAAGCGCGACCTCGAGCGGTTCCGGCGCAAGGGGACCCCGGTGACCGCGTTGTGCGGCAAGCGTTGGAAGCCCGACGGTGATCCGTCGCGCTACCCGATGTGCCCCACCTGCGCGGAGCTGGTCGCCGACCGCATCGCCGGGTCCTTCGGGTCCTGACGACGTCGGGCCCGGGCCCGCAGGGCGGGGCCTGCGCAGGGACACGCAGCTAGGGTCTCAGGCGCCCTCGCCACCGTGTCCTGGAGCTTCGAACCCATGCCCTCGGTCCCGCGCCGTGCCGTCATCTTCGACCTCGACGGTGTCCTCACCGACGAGGAGGGGCTGGACTTCGACCGCAGGGCCGACGCGGCCGACGCGCTCGAGGGTATGGGCCCCGCTGATCTGCTCCCGGGCGCCATCTCGCTGGTGATCGACGCCAAACGGCGTGGGATGCAGGTCGCGATCGGCTCGTCGTCCAAGAACGCCCGGCTCGTCCTCGACAAGCTGCAGATCACCGGGCTGTTCGACGCCATCGCCGACGGCGACGCCGTGGAGCGGGCCACGCCGGCCCCGGATGTGTTCCTGGCGGCCGCGAAGATGGTCGGCGTCTCCCCGGGGGAGTGCATCGTGGTCGACGGGACGGCTGCCGGGGTCGATGCGGCCGCGGCGGCGGGCATGACCGCGGTCGGTGTGGGACCGCAGGAGCGTGTCGGTCACGCCCATCACCGCTTCGATGCGACCCGTGACGTCGACCTGACGGTGGTGCGCCAGCCCATCGAGGAGCGCGTCGGCCACGGACCGACGGTGGCGGACGGCTGGGTGGTCATCGACGACCACCACGACCCCGACCAGGTCATCAACGTGGCGACCTCCCACCTGACGGGCAACGGCTACCTCGGCTACCGCGGCACCCTGCCGGAGTGGCGGGCGACGGCCACGGTGGGCTGCACCGTCTCCGACACCTGGGACAACGCCGACGGCAAGTGGTCGGAGCTGTGCAACGTGCCCAACGCCCTGTTCTCCCAGCTCGCGTACCTCGGCGAGCCGGTGGTCATCGACGCCGACACGGTCCTCAGCGACCGTGACCTGCTGGAGCGACGCCTGGACGTGCGCTACGGGCGGCAGCACCGCATCTTCGGGCCCTCGACGGGTCCGGTCGCGCGTCTGGTGGACGAGCGTTTCGCGTCGATGGCGCAGCGCCACCTGCTGGCGCAACGCCAACGGGTCTTCGCGACCCCGGGGACCCGTCTGACCCTGACCACCGGCATCGACGGCGAGGTGTGGAGCCTCAACGGCGACCACTTCGCCTGCATGGAGCCCGACATCCACGACGATGCGCTGGCGATGCGCATGGACACCACCGAACGCGGCCTGCCGATCGCCGTGGCCCACGCGGTGTCCATCCAGGGCGGCACCGTCCACGCCGAGCGGATCGAACAGGCCGAACGCGAGCTGTACCGGGTGCTCGACGTCGAGGTGGGCGGCGACGGGCTGATGGTGATCGAACAGGTCATGGCCGTGCACTCGGGCAACGACGTCGACCAGCCCCTCGCGGCGTCGCTGCAACTGGCGCGTGCGGCGGTCGCCGAGGGCTACGAGGTGCTGCTGTCGCGCCATGCGATGGCCTGGGAGGACCGCTGGGCACGCATCGACGTCCGCATCACCGGCGACATCGCCACCCAGGCGGTGCTGCGCTACAACCTCTACCACGCGGTGATCGCCACCCCCATGCACGCCGATCACCTGCCGATCGGTGCGCGGGGCCTGTCCTGCCAGGCCTACCAGGGTGCGGCCTTCTGGGACCAGGAGGTGTTCAACCTGCCGATGTGGGTCCACACCTTCCCCGAGGTGGCCCGCAACATCCTCGTCTACCGGCACAAGACCATCGACGGCGCGCGCCGCAAGGCGGCCCGTCTCGGGTACGGCGGGGCCTACTACGCCTGGATCTCCGGTGACACCGGCGACGAGCTGTGCCCCGACTTCTTCTTCCGCGACGTGCTCACGGACCGGCCGATCCGCAACCACTTCAACGACTGGCAGATGCACATCTCACCGGACATCGCGGTGACCATCGACGGTTACGTCCAGGCCACCGGCGACGAGGGCTTCATCGCCGAACGCGGCGCGGAGATCGTCTTCGAGGTGGCACGGTTCCTGGCCTCCTTCGTGCACTTCCGGGTGCACGACGGCCACTACCACATGCTGCGGCTGCTCGGTCCCGACGAGTACCACGAGAACGTCGACGACAACGTCTTCACCCTCGAGCAGAGCCGGGTGGCGCTGGCCGGCGCGGTGCACCTCTACGACCGGCTCGGCACGGAGCACCCGCAGGTGCTGCGTGCGCTCAAGGAACAGCTCGGGCTCGGTGATCACGACCGCTCCCTGTGGGCCGATGTGCTCGAACGGCTCGTGGAGGTGCAGCCCGATCCCGACACCCACCTGCTCGAGCAGTTCCGTGGCTACTTCGAGCTCGAGGACATCGCACCGGATGACCTGCGTGCACGGCTCCAGCACCCCGACGAGTACTGGGGGTGGCCCAACGGCATCGCCGTCCACACCCAGGTGACCAAGCAACCCGACGTGGTGCAGCTGTTCATCTCCCAACCGGAGCGCTACGACCGCGACACCATCGCGGCCAACTACGACCACTACCTGCCGCGCACACAGCACGGCTCCTCCCTGTCACGCCCGATGTACGCCCTGGTGGCGGCCCGCCTCGGCCGTGTCGCCGAGGCCGAGCGGCTGTTCCTGCGCGGTGCCACCGTGGACCTGCTGGCCGACTCCCATCCCGCACCGGGCGGCACCTTCATCGGTGGCATCCACATCGCCGCCTGCGGCGCGGCCTGGCAGGTCGCGGTGCTCGGCTTCGGGGGCCTGCACGTGCGCGACGACCGCCTGGAGGTCGCCCCGTACCTGCCGGAGGGATGGGACCGACTGCAGTACGGCGTCGCCGTGCGGGGGTGTTGGGTCGACGTGGACGCCTCCAACGACGACGTGGTGCTCGTCGCGCACCCGGACAACCCCGCCGAGGTCGTGGCGGACGTGCACGGCGAACGCGTCACGGTTGCCCCCGGCCAACGTCGCAGCGTGGCCGTCGACCTCGACGGCGAACTGGTCACGGGTTGAGATCCACCGGGAGCGCGAGCTGCGTCGCACGGTGCCTGCGACCATGAACGACCGCCGACCCGTCGTCCTGCTGCCGCCCTCCAAGGGCAAGGCAGCGGGCGGCGGCGCGCCTGCCTACGCCGAGGTGGTGGATCGCGGGACCCTCGCGACGCCGCGTCGGCGCGTGCTGGACGCTGTCCGCACCGCGGCGTCCGAGGCCGACGACACCGCGCTCGCGCGCATCGCCGGCATCGCCAGCCGGGACGTGGACACGATCCGTGCCGATCTGCAGGCGTTGGACGGTGCCCCGACCCTGCCGGCGCGTCTGCGCTACACCGGCGTCGTGCACACCAACGCCGGGCTCGCCGATGCCGACCCCGACGCTGCCGGTGTCGAGGTCCTCGTGCTCTCCGCCCTCCTCGGTGTCGCCGAGCTCGACGCGCCCGTGCCCGCCTACCGCTTGGAGCTCGCGGCCAGCCTGCCACCGCTGGGGGGTCTGGCGACCTTCTGGCGCGACGCTGTGGCCGACCACCTCGCGGCCCGGCTGGCCGGTCGGCAGGTGCTCGATCTGCTGCCCGGCGTCCACGCACGCGCCGTCGCGCCGGCGGTGCGGGCAGGTGCGGAGGTGGTCGAGGTCCGCTTCGAGACCCCGGCGGGACGGGCCGCGAACGCTGCCCGCACCAAGGTCGCCAAGGGGCGGGTGGTGGCGCAGCTGCTCGCCGGCGGGGGGGAGGCCGGGGTCGATCTGGCACCGGCATCTCTGGCCGGGTGGCTCGCGCCGGGGGAGGGGTGGCGGCTCGAGGTCCGCGATCCCGCCACGCTCGTCGCCGTCTACCTCGGCTGATCCTCGGCGGTGACGTGGTCGAGCAGTCGCTCCACCGCCTGGATCAGGGCACGATCGAGGTCGTGCCAGGTGCGCACGCGACCGGCGAGCGTGCGCCAGGCCTCGTGGCGGTCAGCGAAGCCCACCCGGCGGGCGAAACCGTCCTTGTAGGCCTCCTCGCGAGGCACCTCGGGCCACGACGTGCGGCCCAGGACGGCGGGATCGATCGCCGCCCACACGTCCACGAAGGGGTGGCCGAGGACCAGCACGTCGGGGTGGTCGATCGTCGCGGCGAGGCGGGACTCCTTCGAACCGACGACGAGGTGGTCGAGCAGGATGCCGAGCCTGCGGTGCGGCGCCGGCCGGAACGCACGCACGGCCGCAGCCAGGTCGTCGGCCCCGTGGAGCGGCTCGACGACCACCGCCGCGGCGCGCAGGTCATCGCCCCACACGGTCTCCAGCAGCTGCGCGTCGTGCACGCCTTCGACCCACAGACGGCTGGCGCGCGCCGTGCGGGCGGCCTGGTCCGCACTGGGCACCGAACCGCTGGCGGTGCGGCCGAGGGGCTGCGCTGCATCGGCCGCGGTGCCCGACGTCACCGTGGGCACCGGGCGCAGCGTCACCGCCACCTCGTCCACCAGGAAGGCGCCGGGCGACAGCGTGAAGCCGCGCCGCCGCCCGCGCCGGTCCTCGAGGGTGACACGGCGCTGGTCACAGGCCACCACCGCGCCCACGAAACCGTCGCTGGCCACCTCCACCAACAGCCCAGGTGTCGCCACACGGACCGGGATCGCGCGGCGCCCCGAACCGCGGGCCAGCACGCCCTCACCGCTGACCTCGAAACGTGATCGACGGGTGGCCACCTCAGCCGGCCGCCACGCTCGGCACGGCCACGTGCTCCGGCGCCGCACGACGCGCCAGGTCCAGCGTGCGCTCGTCGAGCCGCCAGGGCTCGACCTCGAAGCGCTGCGCGAACGCGTCCACGATCGCGTGGCGGACGTCCTCGTAGCTGAGCTCGGCATGTTCGGCGAGGGCGCCCGTGGCGGCCGGATCGAAGGACACGCCCATGGCGCGGTAGACGGGGATCAGCACACGGTTGATGTCCTCGGCGCCATCGACGACCACCACGCCACCGGTGTGGGCGGCGCGACGCAACAGCCGCTGGCCGACCCCGGCGACCTTGTGACGGCCGCCGGCGTTGACCGAGTACTCGCCCGGGCAGTACTCCCCGGCGATCTCTCCCACCGCGGCGTCAACGCCGAGGGCCCGGAAGGCGTCGGCCAGGCAGCCGGACAGGGTCCTGAAGCGGTGTGCGATGCCGTCCCTGGGGGTGTCGGTGGGTACCGACCACGAGAAGGCGATCGTGGCCGGGGTGAACACCGCCGGCCGTCCACCCGCCAGGCGCAGGACCGGGGTGAAGCCCTCCACCTCGCTGGCGACCACCGCGGCGTCGAAGCCCGGCGTCCGGGCGTCCTTGGCGCTGAAGGCGACGATGGCGGCGGGGCGTGACAGGCGCAGGGTCGCCGGGAGCTCGCCGCGGTCGACCCGCTCCAGCAGCATCCGCGAGATGGCGGTGTCCAGGGCGGGATGTCCCTCGGCATCGTCCACCGTGATCCGCAGCCGCGGCCGTGGCTGGCCGTTCACGCGTCGGCCAGCCCGGGCGAGGTCGCCTCGCCGGCCCGGTCCCGGTCCCGTGCTGCCAGGGTGCGTACCAGGGTGTCACGCTGCTCGAGCAGCACACGCCGCAGGGGGCGTGGGAGCGCGTCCTCGGCCAGTCGTGCGTCGACCCGCGCCAGCAGCGTGTCGGAGGCGCTCCAGTGGGGGAACATCGCCGCGGAGAAGTCGATCGCCCAGTCCAGGGAACGGGTGGCCCAGACCTCGTCGAGGGCGTCGAGGTAGCGGTCGGTATAGGGCGCCAGCACCTCCTCCTGATCGAGCCGGGCGAACCCTCCCCACAGCTGCCGTGACATGGTGTGCGACAACGAGGTGTCGGACAGGAGCCGGTCCCAGGCCCACTCCTTGGCCTGCGCATCCGGACGGGAGGCCCGGGCGGTGGCCGCGGACCGCTCCCCGAGGTCGGTGGGGTCCCGCTCGAGCTCCGCGTCGATCCGCGCGTCGTCGACCGCACCTGCACGGGCGAGGCAGGTCACCACGTGCCAGCGCAGATCGGTGTCCACCTCCAGGCCCGGGATGCTCAGCGCACCGCTGAGCAGGTCGGCCGCGGCAGCCAGCTGCTCGTCGTCGGCGCGGGCGGTCACGACCCAGTGGCGGGCCCAGGCCAGCTGGCGGTCGCTACCCGGGGCAGCACCCTCGAGCTGTGCGCGGGCGTGGGCCGCCATGCGGGCGAGCTGTGCGGCGCGGGACGCCGGGTCGAGGTAGCGCTCCACGGCGCCGAGGCTGCGTTGCAGCAGCCGCTGGAGGGTGCCGATGCGGTCCTCGGCGGCCACGTTGGCCAGCACCAGGTCGAGGAAGCGGTGGGCAGGCAGCTGACCGTCACGCACCATCTCCCAGCTGGTACCCCACAGCTGTGCGCGGGCCAGCGGGTCGGCGACGTCGGACAGACGGTCGGTGACCGTCGCCGTGGAGACGGCGTCCAGGACGACCTTCGCGAAGCTCAGGTCATCGTCGTTGACCACCAGCAGCGGCGCGGCGGCGGTCCCGGTCAGCTCCGGCACCGGCGTGCGGGCACCGGTGACGTCCAGTTCCGTGCGCTGCACGCGGACCAGGCGGCCGTCCCGGTCCTGGTAGACGCCGATCGCCAGTCGGTGGGGGCGCAGCACCTCAGCCGGGGTCTCCAGGCCCGCGACACCGGCCCAGGCCGGCGTGGGCGAGCGCTGGAGCACGGCCACCTCGCTGTAGGTGTCGTCGGCGGCCACCTCGACGTCGAGCTCGAGCTGGTTGATCCCGGTGGTCAGCAACCACGCATCGCGCCAGGTGCCCAGCTCACGGCCCGATGCCCGCTCCAGGGCCGCGAGGAAGTCCTCCAGGCGCGTGTTCGACCAGGCATGGCGGTCGAAGTACTCGCGGCAACCGGCGAGGAACTCCTCCTGGCCGACCCAGGCGACCAGCTGGCGCAGCACCGAGGCGCCCTTGGCGTAGGTGATGCCGTCGAAGTTCTGGTGGACGCTCTCCACGTCCGGCATCTCGTCGGCGACCGGGTGGGTGGACGGCAGCTGATCCTGGAAGCGTGCCCAGGCCTTCTCCGCGTCGTGGAAGGTCACCCACGCGTCGGTGAAGCGGGTGGAGGTCGCCTGGACGAACACCGACATGAAGGTGGCGAAGGACTCGTTGAGCCACAGATCGTCCCACCACCGCATCGTCACCAGATCCCCGAACCACATGTGCGCCATCTCGTGGATGATGGTCTCGGCGCGCCGCTCGCGCATCGCGTCGGTCACCTTGGAGCGGAAGATGTAGGCCTCGGTGAAGGTGACACAGCCGGGGTTCTCCATCGCGCCGGCGGAGAACTCCGGTACGAACAGCTGGTCGTAGCGGTCACCGAAGGGGTAGTTCATCGCGAACAGCCGCTCGAAGGCGGCGAAGCTCTGGGTGGTGATCTCGAACAGCTCGTCGGGGTCGACGTGCTCGGCGAGCGAGCGGCGCGACCACCACGCGAGGTCGATGCCCGTCCCGTCGGGGCGCTCGTAGCGGTCGGTGACCGCCACGTAGCTGCCGGCGATCACCGCCGTGATGTAGGTACTGACCAACGGGGTCGTCTCGAACCGCCAGGTGCCGGCCTGGCCCTCCAGCGGCTGCTCCAGCGCACGGCCGTTGGAGACCACCACCCACTCCTCGGGTGCGGTGACATCCAGTGCGAAGGTGGTCTTCAGATCGGGCTGGTCGAAGCAGGCGTAGACCAGGTGGGCGTCGAAGGGCTCGAACTGGCTGTGGAGGTAGACACGATCGTCGGTGGGGTCGACGAAGCGGTGCAGCCCGTTGCCCTCGTGCTGGTAGGCCATGGTGGCCTCGACCTCGACGATGTGCTCGCCGAGCTCGAGCGCACCGATCTCGAGCCTGGTGGGTGCCACGACCCCGCCGGCCGTGGTCGCACCGGTGTCCAGCTCGACCTCGTCGAGGCGGACGCGGTGCACGGTGTCGGCCGTGAGGTCGATGAAGACCGGTCCGGCGTCGACCACCTCGAAGCGCAGCTGCGTGGTGCTGGCGAAGGTCTCCGGACCACCGGTCAGATCGAGGTGGACACGGGTCGCGACGCGCGAGATGCGTCGAGCGCGGGTCTCGGCCTCCTGCCGGGTCAGGTTCTCCCGTGGGGGAGCGGTGGGGCTCGGCTGGGCGTCGTCTCGGCGGGCGTCGGGGAGCATGGGACCTCTGGCGTGTGGACGGTGTGAGCGGTGGGGGCCGGGGTGGGGACGCAGCCGGCGCCGCGGACCCGTGGTGGCGAACGCCTGCGGTGGTCGCGACACTCCCGGTGCGGCTCGTCACCGCCCGGTCGGCTGTCGGTCCACCTCGCGCCCCGGCGCGCGGCTCGGTCCGGCGACGGGCTGCGTGGCGCTGGTCGCGAGGATACGAGCAGGCGGTGACCTCGGTTGGACGACACCCACGCACGGCTGGTTGCAGTTGATCTCGGGGTACGGACCGGTATCGCGGTGTTCGCAGCCGACGGCAGGTTGGTGTCGGTCACCTCGCGCAACCTCGGCCGTCGCGGGAGGGTCGGTGCGTGGGCGACGGCGCTGCGCCGCGAGCTCGGCCGGGTGGATGCGCTGGTGCTGGAAGGCGATCGCAGCCTGGTCCCGGCCTGGCGGCGCACCTTCGAGCCGCGTGGCACCGAGGTGGTGCTGGTGGAAGCCGAGCGGTGGCGCCAGGCGCTGCTGCACCCGCGTGAGCGTCGCGACGCCCGTGCCGCCAAGTCCGCCGCGCGGGAGCTGGCCGCGGTGGCGGTGGCGCAGCTGTCCGACCTGCCTGCCAGCCAGCTGCGCCACGACGCCGCCGAGGCCGTCCTGATCGGGCTCTGGGGGCTCAAGGAGCTCGGCTGGATCGCGGCGTACCCGTCCGGGCTCGACCCGCGACGGCGCTGAGCGGTCCCGGCGGCAGGGTCGGCAGCGGGCTCACAGGTCGTCGCTGCGGCCGTGGCGACCGCCGCCCTCCACGAAGGCCCCGACCCCGGCCTCGGCGCCCCCGGCCTCGAGGCTGGCGATGCCCAGCCGGTGCTCGTGCAACAGCGCCTCGTCCAGGGGCCGGTCGAAGGCGGCGCGCGCGGCGGCGAGGTCGCTGAGCATCGTGTCGCGGGGCCATCGGGCCAGCTCCGTACCGAGCGCGACCGCGGCATCGACGGCCTGTCCCGACGGCACGACACGGGTCGCCAGGCCGATGCGCTGCGCCTCCTCGGCGTCCACGGCACGACCGGTGAGGATCAGATCCAGCGCGACACCCAGGCCGACCAGCCGGGGGAGACGCACCGTCCCGCCGTCGATGAGCGGCACGCCGACGCGGCGGCAGAACACCCCGAGCACGGCGTCGGCGGCCAGCACCCGCAGATCGCACCACAGCGCCAGTTCCAGGCCACCGGCCACGGCGTGGCCCTCGATCGCCGCGATCGTCGGGAGCCGGGTGCGGCTGCGGGTCGGGCCCATCGGTCCCTGCAGGTCCTCCTCGAGACGGTTCCGTCGCTGCGGATCGTCGAAGGCGTGGAGATCCGCGCCAGCGCAGAAGCTGCCGCCGCTGCCCGTCACGACGATCGCCGCCAGCGAGCTGTCCGTGTCCAGTCGCCCGATCGCGGCTGTCAGCGCCTCGGCGGTCGGACGGTCCACCGCACCGCGCACCTGCGGTCGATCGATCCGTACCAGGCCCACCGGGCCCATCACCTCCACGTCCACACCCATGCGCATCCTCCTCGGCGGTCGTGCGCGAGCAGCCTGGCGCGGTCGACTCCCGCCACGGCCCCGGCACGCGGCGACACCCTGCCACGTCGCGCGCAGCCGGTGCGGATCGTCGCGCGATGACCGGTTCGGGGCAGGCGCCGACGGTGCGCTGTCGCGCGCACCTACCGGTGCGTGCGGGGGCCTCCGCTAGCATCCACGCCGAGAACGTGACCGGTCCGGTCGGGTCGGCACCAGCGCAACGCGTGGGAGCACATCCCGCGGGGGTCAGGGAGCGAGGGAGAGCGGGCATGCAGGAGTACACGAGTCCGGGCGAGACCGAGGTCCCACCCGAGGAGAACCTGACGACGTCGCTGTGGGCCGCTGCGGCGGCGCATCCCGGCCAGCCGGTGGTCGCGGTGCGGGTGGGCGACCGCTTCGTCGACTGGTCCATCCAGCAGTTCGTCGAGGAGATCAAGGCCATCGCCAAGGGGCTGCTCGCCCTCGGCATCCAGAAGGATGACCGTGTCGTCGTCCACTCCGGGACCCGCCTCGAGTGGACGCTGTTGGACTACGCCATCTGGTCCGTCGGTGGTGTCACGGTGCCGATCTACGAGACCTCCTCGGCGGAGCAGATCAAGTGGATCGTCAACGACGCCGAGGTCAAGGCGCTGTTCACCGAGAACGCGGCGCTGCGCAGCCTGGTGGACGAGGTCGCCGACGACCTCCCCGGCCTCGAGCACGTCTTCGTGATCGAGGACGGTGCGCTGGAGACCATGCGCCAGCAGGGCGCGGAGGTGGACGACGACACCCTCATGGCACGGGCCGCCGAGCCGGTCGGTGAGGACCTCGCGACCATCGTCTACACCTCGGGGACCACCGGGCGCCCCAAGGGCTGTGTGATCACCCACCACAACTTCATCTGGGACGCGACCCAGACCGCCGCCGCGGCACCCGAGTTCTTCGGTGGCGGGATGCGCACCCTGTTCTTCCTGCCGCTGGCGCACATCTTCGCGCGGGTCGTGCAGACCACCTGCATCCGCAACGGTGTGATCCTCGGCTACTCCACGGGCATCCCCCAGCTGACCGAGGAACTCGCCCTCTACAAGCCGGACTTCCTCATCGCCGTGCCACGGGTGTTCGAGAAGGTCTTCAACGGCGCGCGCGCCAAGGCCGCCGCGGACGGCAAGGACCGGATCTTCGACAAGGCGGCCCAGGTCGCCGAGGACTACTCCCGCCAGCGCATCGATGGCAACATCTCCCTCGGCACCAAGGTCCTGCACGCGGTGTTCGACAAGCTCGTCTACAACAAGCTGCGTGCGGCGATGGGTGGCGAGATCAAGTACGCGGTCTCGGGCGGGGCTGCGCTGGGTGAACGCCTCACGCACTTCTTCATGGGGATCGGCATCCACGTCTGCGAGGGCTACGGCCTGACCGAGACCACGGCGGTGTCGACCTTCAACCGACCGTCGGCCACGCGGGTGGGCACCGTCGGCCAGCCCGTGCCCGGGGGTTCCGCCCGGATCGCGGACGACGGCGAGATCCTGCTCGCGGGCAGCCACATCTTCCAGGGCTACCACAACAACCCCGAAGCGACCGCCGAGGTGCTCGAGGACGGGTGGTTCCACACCGGGGACCTCGGGGCACTGGACGGCGATGGCTACCTGCGCATCACCGGTCGGAAGAAGGAGCTCATCGTCACCGCCGGCGGCAAGAACGTCGCCCCTGCGGTCCTCGAGGATCGCATCCGTGCCCACGGCCTGGTGAGCCAGTGCATGGTGATCGGCGATGGCAAGCCCTTCATCGCCGCGCTGGTCACCATCGATCCCGAGGCCTTCCCGCAGTGGGCCGAGATGCACGGCAAGAGCGGCACCATCGCCGAGCTGACCGAGGACGACGATCTGCGCGCCGAGGTGCAGTCGGCCATCGACGATGCCAACAAGCTGGTCTCCAAGGCCGAGTCGGTCCGCACCTTCAAGATCCTGCCGAGCGACTTCGTGGTCGGTGTGGAGCTGAGCCAGAAGATGTCGGTCAAGCGCCACGTCGTGGCCGAGAAGTACCAGGACGCCATCGACGAGATCTACGCGTCCAAGAAGCCCGCGTAGTAGCTGCTGCGGGCAGCGTGACAGGCGCGGTCGGGGGGGGGGGCCCCCCCGGCCCCCCCCCCCCCCGGGGGGGGCCCCCCCCCGGCGGGG
>JAWLFQ010000023.1:2568-32028 GCA_041685505.1 Nitriliruptoraceae bacterium | reverse complement strand
GCGTCCGTTCTGTGAGGACGGAGCCCCGCGAGGGGATGGAGGTTCCTTCGGTAGCCCGGCTGCCGTGGCCGTGGTGCGGCCGTAGGTCCGTGGCTTTGCGGACCGCCCTTTCGGACGGGGTGCCGTTGTCGAGAAGCTCCGCCTGCGTCGTGCACCCCGGGTATCGGCACGCGGGGCTGTCCGCTTGAGCTCCTGACACGTGGCGGTGTGCGGGCACCGACGCCGTCGATGACCGCGGGGTAGGGTCCGCGCGTCGCAGTCCAGGTGGTCAGGATCTGTCCCGTCACCCCACCGTGATCAGGGTCTACACCCGTGTGGGCTGCGGGCTGTGTGCCCGGGCGGAGCGGGCGGTCGCACGCGAGGCCGGCGGCGGTCTGCTGGGGGGTCCCCCGGCTGACGTCGAGGTGGTGGACGTCGACACCGACGACGAGCTCCAGCGCCGCTACGGCGTGCGGGTGCCGGTGGTGGTCATCGACGGTGTGGAGGTCGCGGAGCTGGAGGTCTCGCGCGAGCAGGTGCGCCGCGCGCTGCGCGCCGCGCGACGTGCTCGCCGGTGAGCCGCTGACCGCCCCGTGGCCCCGGATGCCGGTGCGGGCCGTCGTGGCGTTAGCCTTCCCGTGGCTGACCACCTGGAGGGCGCGTGCGCGACGGACACATCCCGGAGACCACGGTCGCGCGTCTGCCCACCTACCTGCAGGTCCTCGTGGACGCCACGGACCGCGGGGTCGCCACCCTGTCCAGCGAGGAGCTCGCGGCGGCGGCGGGCCTCAACTCCGCGAAGGTGCGCAAGGATCTGTCCTACCTCGGTAGCTACGGCACGCGCGGCGTCGGCTACGAGGTCGCGGCGCTGGCACGGGAGATCGCGGCCGCGCTCGGTCTGGCGGAGAACCGGCCGGTCGTGCTGATCGGGGTCGGCAACCTCGGTCGGGCCTTGGCCAGCTACGACGGCTTCGAGCGTCGCGGTTTCCGGCTCGTGGCCCTGCTCGATGCCGACCCGGAGCTGGTGGGCGTACGGGTCGGTGCGCAGCGCGTCCAGCCCGTCAGCGCGCTCGAGGAGGTGCTGGCGCAGCACGAGGTCACGATGGCGGTGCTCGCCATCCCGGCCGCCTACGCGCAGGCGATGACCGATCGGCTCGTGGCCGCAGGGGTGCGGTCGATACTGAGCTTCGCCCCGACGCACCTCAGTGCGCCCGAGGACGTGACGGTGCGGCGGGTGGATCTGGCCACGGAGCTGCAGATCCTGTCCTTCTACGAGCGCGTCGCGGTGCAGTTCGCCGGATGAGCCCGGTCGTAGGGGCCGCGGTGTCGGTCGGGGGCCGCACACCGGCGCAGGCGGTGCACGGCACCACGCCCGGTGCCCGTCGCTTCGCCGGGAACCGGTACGCTCCGTGCCCGCAGGACGCGGCCACCGCGGCACCGGTTCGAGCCGATCCCACACGGTCGACCGCGGGAGACCGCAGCGCAGGCAACGAGGCGCACGCTGCGACACCGAGTCACACCGCGGCCATGCTGCCGCGACCCGGCGAGAGGCTCCTACGGCATGCCACTGTTGGTCGTCGGTTGCAACCACCAGCGCACCCCGCTGGAGGTGCTCGAACGTCTCGCGGTCCCCGCTGACGACCTTCCGAAGGCGTTGCACTCCGTCCTGCAGCTCGAGCACGTCTCGGAATCGGTGATCATCTCCACCTGCAACCGGATCGAGGTGTACGCCCACGTCACGCGCTTCCACCCCGGGCTGCACGAGGTCCGCAGCTGGCTCGCGGAACGTGGCGACATCCACCCCCAGGACCTCGACGAACTGCAGTACAGCTACCACGACGAGGGTGCGGCCGCGCACCTGTTCGCCGTGGCCGGTGGGCTCGACTCCATGGTCGTGGGCGAGCGTCAGATCGCGGGTCAGGTCAAGCAGGCGATGGAGATCGCCCGCGAGGAGGGGGCGGCCCGCCGCGTCCTGCAGCGGGTCTTCCGCCAGGCCGTGAGCGTGGGACGGCGTGTCCGGCGCGAGTCCCGGATCGGCGAAGGCGCCTCCTCCATGGTCGACGTCGGGCTGGCGGTGGCCGACCAGCGTCGTGGTCGGCCACTGGCAGGTGCCGATGTCGCCGTGCTCGGTGCTGGTGAGCTCGGGGCGCTCACGGCACGACGCATCGCCGAGCTCGGTGCCGGTCACGTCACGGTCTGGAACCGCAGCCTGGACAAGGCCGAGCGGCTGGCCGCCAAGCTGGGGGCCCGGGTTCCCCACCGGGTGGAGACGGACCTGGAGCAGGCCCTGATCGGCGCTGAGGTTGTGGTGTGCACGACGGGTGCGAGCCAGCCCATCCTCGACCGGGCCGTGGTGGAACGGACGCTGGTCGCCGGCCGGAGCGCCGCTGCCACTGCGCCGCAGGACGACGCGGCCGCCAGCACGCAGCCCGTCATCCTCCTCGACCTCGGTGTCCCCCGCAACGTCGAGCCCGGCTGCGCCGAGCTGCCCGGCATCGAGGTGATCGATGTCTCCGACGTGCGCGATGTCGCTGATCGCGAGCACGCCGACGCCCTCCTGGCCGAGGCGCGCCAGATCGTCGAGGAGGAGGTGGGCCGCTTCCGCGCCTGGAGCCGCGCAGCCGATGTGGAGCCGACGATCCGGGCGCTGCGCGGCCAGGCCGAGGGCGTGCGCCTCGCCGAGCTCGATCGCCTGCGGGGCAAGCTCGCCAGCCTCGACGAGGAGCAGCGTGCGGCGGTGGACGCCCTGACCCGCGGCATCGTCAACACCCTGCTCCACCAGCCCACGGTGCGGCTCAAGCAGCTGGCGGATCTCGGCGGTGCCGATACCGGGGTGGAGCTGTTGCGGGAACTGTTCGACCTCCCCGACGACGGGAGCTGACCCGTGGGGGAAGCCGACCAGGCCGCGGGGCGGCCCTGGCGCATCGCGACGCGCCGTTCCGCCCTGGCCCAGGCCCAGGCCCGGGCCGTGGGCGAGGCGTTGGCGGCGGCGACCGGTCGCGCGGCCGAGCTGGTGCCGATGTCCACCATGGGGGATGATCACCCGGAACGCGCCATCGAGGCCTTCGACGCCAAGGGGCTGTTCGTCGACGGTACGCGCAAGGCCGTGCTCGCCGGCGAGTGCGACATGGTCGTGCACTCCTACAAGGATCTTCCCACCGAGGCCCATCCCGACCTCGAGGTCGCGGCGATCCCTCCCCGGGTCGATCCCCGCGACGCCCTCGTGACGCGTGCGGGGTGGCGCCTCGCCGAGCTGCCTCGCGACCGGCAGCTGACGATCGGGACCTCCTCACCGCGGCGACGCGCGCAGCTGCAGCGCCACCGTCGGGATCTGCTGGTGCAGCCCATCCGCGGCAACCTCACCACCCGCCTGTCCAAGGTCGCCGACGGTCACCTCGACGCGGTCGTGGTCGCCGTGGCCGGTCTGTTGCGACAGCAGCCCGATGTCGCCGGCCTGACCGCGGTGCCACTGGAGCACGGGGAGCTCCTCCACGCCCCGGCGCAGGGTGCACTGGCCGTGGAGTGCCGTCGCGACGATGCCGCCACCCGCAAGGCGCTCGCGCGGGTCGACCACGCCCACAGCCGCACCGAGGTGGCAGCGGAGCGCGAACTGCTGCTGCAGCTGCAGGGCGGGTGCACCGCGCCGATCGGGGCGCACGCGGAGATCCGGACCGCCGCGACAGGTGCCGATCGGCTGGTCCTGCTCGGCATGGTGGCCGATCCCAACGGCACCCGCCTGTACCGGGCCTCCCACGAGACGGGGGCCGATGACGCCACCACGCTGGGGCGTGCCATGGCCGCCACGCTCCTCGAGGCCGGCGGTGACGCGGTGCTCGGCGATCTGCGGTCGACCGACCAGGCGCCACCGCAGCCCACGCCGCCCTGATGGGCGCCGCACCGTCACCGCTGGCGGGCCACCGCATCCTGGTGGCCAGAGCCCGCGACCAGGCGGGCGAGCTCAGCGCCCGCATCCGCGATCTCGGCGGTGTGGCCGTGGAGGCGCCGGTGCTCGCGCTCGCGCCCGGGGACCAGGTGGGCATGGCTGCGGCGGCACGCGAGCTCGCGGCTGGCGGGGTCGCCGTGCTCGCGTTGACCTCGCCCAACGGGGTGGATGCCCTGGCCGAGGCCCTGGATGCCGCACAGGTGGCACCGGCTGCGCTCGACCGTGTCGGCATCGTGGCCTGCGTGGGGAGCGGGACCGCGGCGCGCCTGCAGCAACGCTGTGGTCGCGACCCCGACCTGGTGCCACCCCGGGCGACGACCCGGGCGTTGGGCATGGCCATCCCACCCGGCACGGGTACGGCCCTGCTGCCGCGTGCCGATCTCGCCACCCCGGAGCTGCCGAGGTTGCTGGCCGAACGTGGCTACGACACCGTGGAGGTGGTCGCCTACCGGATCGTGCGGCCGGCCACCCTGCCCGCTGATGTCGCCGAGGCGGTGCGCTCGGGCGCGATCGATCTGGTGCCGCTCACCTCACCTTCGATGGCCCGCAACCTGGTGACGCTGCTGGGAGCGCCCCGGATCGGGGGCCGGGTGGTCTCGATCGGCCCGGTGACCTCCGCCGCCTGCGCCGCGCTGGGGCTCGAGGTCGCCGCAGAGGCGGATCCGCACGATCTCGACGGTCTCGTGGCGGCCCTGGTGGCCGCGGCCGGCTGAGCCGGTCCCCCCACAGCGGCGCGCCGCCACTACCCTCCGGCGATCCGGACCTCGACCATCGGCGGCCTACGGTGAAGCAGCGGCTGTTGCAGATGCCTGTCATCGGGACCGTGCTCGTCGTGCAGGAGCGCTACAAGGGCGATGCCGCCGATCCTCTCGCGGCCGCCATCGCCTTCTTCGGGTTCCTGTCGCTGTTCCCCCTGCTCCTGCTCGCGGTCTCGATCGCCGGGTTCGTGTTGGACGACCCCGCCGACCAGATCGCCGTCGCCGAGCAGATCACCGAGGCGATCCCCGGCTTCGACCAGACCGTGGAGGGCGAGGAGGAGAGCCAGGTCGAGGTCCTGCTCGCCAGCGTGGTCGAACAACGCGGGACCGTGGGGATCGTGGGTCTGGTGATCCTGCTGTTCTCGGGGCTGCGCGTGGTCAACGCCGCCATGGTGGCCACGCGGGTGGTGTTCAGAGGCCCCGTGCTCAGCGGTGTCGGCGCCAAGCTGCGGCAGCTGCTGGCGCTGTTCGGGTTGGGCGCGTTGTTCCTGCTCAGCGCCGGCGCATCCTCGCTGGCGGGTACCGGCCTCGGCCAGCTGCCCGATGCCGTTGCCGTGGTGCTGTCGCTGGCCGTCTCCCTGGTCTTCGACGTCGGGCTGTTCCTCGGGGCCTACACCCTCCTGTCGCCCAGCGCGGCGCTGGGCGTACGCGACCGGGTGCCCGGCGCCCTGCTCGCCGCGACGGGCTGGACGGTGCTGAAGGTCGCCGGCGCGAACTGGGTCGGCAGCCAGGTCGACAACGCGAACGCCCTGTACGGGGCGTTGGGCAGCGTGATCGCGCTGATGCTGCTGTTCTACCTGGCGGGTCGGCTCTACCTCTACGGCGCCGAGGTGACCGCTGTGCGCTACGAGCGCGCCAACGGGCCGCTGATCGCGCCTCACGACGCCGAGGCGCTGGGGCTGTCAGCCGAGCGACCTTCTGCGGTGGCACGGGCGCAAGGTGGCGGGGTGGGAGCCGCCGCCATGGCCGTACCCGCCGAGGAGGAGGGTCCACCACCGGTGCCGCGCGCTGCGCAGCTGCGCCGGCCCGCCGACCCGGGCCCGGCCGGCAGCGCAACCACGATCAGCGCCGCCACGCGCGAGCGGCTCGGCGCCGGGCCGTCGCGTGGAGCCGAGGGCCAACCGCTCGCACCGCGCGCGGGCGCGCAGGACGGTGCGGCCACGACCGTCGATGCGCGCGGGCGCGACGTGCGGACCGCCCTGTCCTTCGCGCTGGCGGCCGGTGCCCTGGCGGCGGGCTGGCGTCTGCTGGGCGGCCGGGAGGGCTGACGCCGCGGCCCGCACCGGCGCGGTCGCGACCCACCACCTCGGTACCTTCACGGGGCGTCCCACGAGGGAGACCCGCCCCTGCCGACCGCACCCGCACACCGGCTCCGCCGTCTGCGCCGAACGCCCGCGCTGCGGCGCAGCTTCGCGGAGACGTCCCTGCCACCCGCCAGCCTGGTGCTGCCCGTCTTCGTGGTCCAGGACCTGGACGGGTCCCGTCCGATCCCCTCGTTGCCGGGGGTACACCAGCACGGCGTCGCCTCGGCCGTCGCTCTCGCCGAGGAGGCCGTCGCGGCCGGTCTCGGTGGGGTCATCCTCTTCGGTGTCCCCGCCCGCAAGGACCCGGTCGGCACCAGCGGTTGGGATCCCGAGGGTCCCGTCCCCGCGGCGTTGCGGGCGATGCGTGCCAGGGTCGGCGACGCGCTGGTGCTGTGGGCCGACGTGTGCCAGTGCGAGTACACCGACCACGGTCACTGCGGTCCTCTCGCCGCCGACGGCGAGGTGGACAACGACGCCGCCGTGGCCGGCTACGTCCGCGACGCGGTGGTGTACGCCGAGGCCGGTGCGGACCTCGTCGCGCCCTCGGGCATGATGGACGGCCAGGTCGCGGCGATCCGGCACGGTCTCGACCAGGCCGGTCATGAGCGTGTCGGGATCGTGGCCTACGCCGCCAAGTTCGCCTCCGGGTTCTACGGGCCCTTCCGCGATGCCGCCGGATCCGCGCTCCAGGAGGGCGATCGTGCCGGCCACCAGCTGCCGCCGGGCAACGCCCGCGAGGCGCGACGGGAGCTGGCCGTAGATGCCGCGGAGGGTGCGGATGCGCTCATGGTCAAGCCCGCGCTGGCCTACCTCGACGTGGTCGCCGCCGCGCGCCGGGAGCAGCAGCTGCCCGTGGCGGCCTACCACGTCTCCGGGGAGTACGCCATGGTCGCCGCCGCCCACGAGCGCGGCTGGCTGGACGCTCCGACGGTGCTGGAGGAGTCGGTCCGCTCGATCCGCCGCGCCGGTGCCGACATCGTCCTGACCTACGCCGCCCTCGACCTCGCGCGGCGCCGGCCGTGAGCACCGTCACCGCGCGTCCCGACCTCACCCCTGGCGCGATCCCGCCGGCGTGGTTGCTCGAGCGACCCCTGGCACACCGGGGCCTGCACGACGCGGCGCAGGGTGTGCCGGAGAACAGCCTGGCGGCCTTCGCGGCCGCGGCCGAGGCCGGCTACGGCGTCGAGCTCGACGTCACCCTCTCCCAGGACCGGGTCTCGGTGGTCTCCCACGACCCCACCTTGCAGCGTGCTGCCGGCCGGCCGGAGCGCGTCGCCCGGATGACGGTCGCCGCCCTCGGTGGCGTCCAGCTCGGTGGCACCACCGAGCACGTGCCCACCCTGGCAGCGGCCCTGCGGTTGCTGGCCGACGTCCCGGTGATGGTCGAGCTGAAGCAGCCGAACCTGCGTGCCGGAGCCCTGGAGGCCGCGGTGGCGCCCGTGCTGGCCACCCACCCGGGACCCTGGTGCGTGGCCAGCTTCAACCCCGCGAGCCTGCGCTGGTTCCGCCGCCACCTGCCCGAAGCCGTCCGCGTCCTGACCGCCGGGCCCATCGAGGCCGCCCGCCTGCCGCCCTTCGTCCGCCGCCGTCTGGCGGAACTGCGGGGTCTGGCCGGTGTCGCCCCGCACGCCGTCAGCTACGACCTGGCGGGGCTGCCCAACCCCACCTGCGAGCTGTGGCGCGCCCGTGGTGGTGCGCTGCTGACCTGGACCGTCACCGACGAGGCAGAGCTCGCCCGCGCGCGCGTGCTCGCGGACAACGTCATCTTCGAGCACCTCACCCTGTGACCCGCCACGCCCGCCACGCCGCCCCGGCCGCGCACCGCGCGCCCGGCGCACGGCCGACCCTGACCCCCGACCCCTGACCCCCGACCCCCGACCCCCGACCCCACGCTGGAGCAGCCATGCACACCGACACCTCCGCCGCGCTCTTCGACCGCGCCCGGGCCGTGATCCCCGGCGGTGTCAGCTCACCGGTACGGGCCTTCGCCAGCGTCGGCGGTACCCCGCGCTTCATCGCCCGCGGCGAGGGCAACACCCTCATCGATGTCGACGGCAACCGCTACCTCGACCTGGTGAGCTCCTGGGGGCCGCTGCTGTTCGGTCACGCCCGCGCGGAGGTGCTCGCCGCTGCCGGCGAGGCCATGGCGCGGGGCTCCTCCTTCGGGGCGCCCACCGAGGGCGAGGTGGCGCTGGCCGAGGCGATCGTGGACGCCGTTCCCTCGGTCGAGAAGGTGCGCCTGGTCAACTCCGGGACCGAGGCGGGGATGAGCGCGGTGCGCCTGGCCCGGGGTGCCACCGGCCGGGCCACGCTGCTGAAGTTCGTGGGGCACTACCACGGGCATGCCGATGCCCTGCTGGTCGCCGCCGGCTCCGGCGTGGCCACCTTGGGTATCCCCGGCTCGCCCGGGGTGACGACGGGTGCGGCCGCGGACACGATCCTTGTGCCCTGGAACGACACCGACGCCGTGCGCGCGGCCGTGGACGCCCACGCCGAGGACCTCGCAGCGATCCTGGTCGAACCCGTGCCGGCCAACATGAACCTGGTGCCGCCGGACCCGGGCTTCCTGGCCTTCCTGCGGGGCGAGGCCGATCGCAGCGGTGCGGTGCTGGTCTTCGACGAGGTGATCACCGGCTTCCGGCTCGCGCGCGGCGGCGCGCAGGAGCGTGAGGGCGTCCAGCCCGACATCACCGTGCTCGGCAAGGTCGTGGGCGGCGGGTTCCCCCTGGCCGCCTTCGGTGGACCGGCGGCGCTGATGGACCACCTCGCCCCCGACGGGCCGGTCTACCAGGCAGGGACCCTGTCGGGCAACCCCGTCGCCGTCGCGGCGGGGCGGGCACAACTCGCGCTGCTCGACGACAGCGTCTACGAGTGCCTCGAGGGCGCGACCAGGACCGTGACCGAGGGCTTCACCGCGGCCTTCGCCGCTGCCGGTGTCCCGGCACAGGTGGTCCGTCACGGGACCCTGGCCGGCGTGGTCTTCACCGACCGCGTCCCCCGTCGCTTCGAGGACGTGGCCGCCGCCGACCATGACGCCTACGCGCGGTTCTTCCACGCGATGCTCGCACGGGGGGTCTACCTCGCGCCGTCCGGTTACGAGATCGTGTTCACCTCCCTCGCGCTGGACGGTGACGCCCTGGCGCGCATCGTGTCCGCAGCGCACGAGGCCGCCGAGGTGGTCGCACGCGGGTGAGGCGGCAGAGCGGTCCCGCGGGGCCCGTCGCGGGCCCCACGGAGGACACCGTCCGTTTGTTCGGCCCGAGCGCCGGTTGGTACCTTCGGCCCCACCACCCGGGGCCCTCGGGGTCCGGGTAGGGACCAAGGGCCGTCCTTGGCGAGGAGGAGCGCACGTGATCGAGTGGTTCGGCGAGTTCTTCGCCGCCCTGCCGGAGGCCGGGCGCGCCCTCTACCAGTTCGGTGACCCCGCTGGTGCCGGGCGGGGCTGGGTCGGCGGCGCGATCATGCTGCTGTGGCTCGGACCGCTGGGCGTCGTGCCGCTCTACATCGCGAAGCTGACCTACGGCAAGCGGGAGTGGGTCTCGGCCACCATGGGCATCATGGGTGCCTCCAGCCTGCTGTGGTGGCTCCACGGCGTCCTGCCCCACGGGTGGATCCAGTTCACGGAGTCGAACCGCGCACTGCTCTCCGGACGGATCATCCCGGCCTCGGCCGGTATCGATGTGTCCGAGGACATGCGGATCGACATCGCCTCGGACCTCTACGCGGTCATCACCGAGGGCACGATCGGCCTGCTGATGGTCGGCGGTGTCGTGGTCACGATCTGGGCGGGGTTGCGGATGCAGCGCAGCCTGCCCAAGACCCTGGCCGCGGGCGAGACCAAGCCGGAATCCGGCGGTTACAGGTAGGAAGTGGCCAGGCCGGCCGCGGCGACATGCATGGCGGTCGGCGAACCAGCGACAGGACGAGGGGAGGTGCACCGTGGGAAAGACCGACCGGGGCGAACACCCCCTGATGTACGACGACTACACCGTGCAGCAGGTCGACCCGCAGTGGCTCCAGGAACGCGTCAAGCCCAAGCGCCACATCGGGCTCACCCCCGAGCTGTGCATCCTGTGCCGGGCGTGCGAGGACGTGTGCCCGTGGGAGTGCATCTACATGATGTCGCCCGACATCATCCGGGACGCGGACTCCTCCGCACTCAAGACCCTGGCCTCGCAGTCGCACGCGGTGTTCATCATCGACGACAACGAGTGCACGCGTTGCGCCATCTGTGTGGAACGATGCCCCTCCGACGCGCTGTGGCTGGGACGCGTCGAGAGCTGAAGCCCCACGGCAGCGACACCGAGCAACGCGCCCCCGGCGCGTTCCAGGACCGACCGAGAGAGGGACGAGCGTGCCGAAGCTCCCCACCTTCGATGACGTCAAGGGCAACGTCCAGGACAACGTCATCTGGAAGTCGATCTTCCGCCCCGGATCGATCTACCGCAAGGGCTACCGGGACACCTCACGTGACCGCGCCCTGGCCTCGATGAACAACGTCCTCTACCACCTCCACCCGGTGAAGGTGAAGCGGCACGGCCTGAAGCTCACCTACACCTACTGCCTCGGTGGCCTGAGCTTCTTCATGTTCATCCTGCTGACGGTCACGGGCATCTTCCTGATGTTCTTCTACACCCCGGCTGCCGGTGCGGGCACCGAGGTCGCCTACCTGAACATGCGCGACATCTCCGCCTCGGTGACCTTCGGGCAGCTGGTGCGCAACCTCCACAGATGGGGGGCGCACGCCATGGTGTTCACGGTCTTCCTCCACATGGCGCGCGTCTTCTACCACGGCGCCTACAAGCCCCCGCGGGAGTTCAACTGGGTGGTCGGCGTGATCCTGCTGACCCTGACCCTGCTGCTGTCCTTCACCGGCTACCTGCTGCCCTGGGACCAGCTCGCCCTGTGGGCGGTGACCGTCGGCACCAACATGATGGGCTTCACCCCGGTCTTCGGTGACCAGGTGCAGTTCGTGCTCCTCGGCGGTCTGGAGATCGGCCCCGACACCCTGCTGCGCTGGTACGTGCTGCACGTGCTGTTCATCCCCTTCGTCACGGTCATCTTCCTCGCGGTCCACTTCTGGCGGATCCGCAAGGACGGTGGCATCTCCGGTCCGCTCTAGGCCCCCGGCACCTGCCTGCCACGGCCGACACGCCGGGGCGCCACGCTCCAGAGAGGTACGACGATGAGCGACGAGGTCCAGATCGATCAAGAGGTCTACGACCGTCTGATCGGCGAGGGCAAGAGCGAGCGGATCGCCCGCGCCAAGGCCAAGGCGGCCGCGGTGCGCCAGGCGAAGATCGCCGAGGGCGCCAGCCTCGGGCCGAAGTCCCCCGAGGAGGCCGCCAAAGCCCTCGAGGCCGTCAAGGAGAAGGGCGGCGGCGGCGGCGGGGGCGTGGCCACCAAGACCGCGGCCCCGGCCGAGGCCGAGGCCGGCGGTGGTCGTCTCAGCCCCGAGGAGCGGGCTGCCCGGGTCGCCGCCTCGCTGGGCAACGGCGGGGGCAACGGCGGCGGCAACGGTGGCTCCATGGGCGTACCGACCTCCTCCGACCACACCCACCGCCTGCTCGCACTGGTACCCCCGGCGGGGATCCAGCAGGTGCAGTCCAAGCAGATGGACAAGGTCTACACCTGGCCACACCTGCTGCTGGTGGAGTTCGTCGCCCTGCTCGCGGCCGGCTCCCTGCTGCTGATCGCCGCCTTCTTCCTCGACGCACCCCTGGGCTCCCTGGCCAACCCGAACGAGGTCCCCGCGATCAACAAGGCGCCCTGGTACTTCATGGGCCTGCAGGAGCTGCTGGCCTACTTCCACCCGATGGTGGCCGGGGTGACCCTGCCGGGGGTGTTCCTGCTGCTCCTGATGGCCGCCCCCTACGCGGACAAGAACCCCTCGGCCAAGCCGGAGAACCGCAAGGTCGCCAACATGGCCTTCACCTTCTTCCTGACCTTCTGGGGCCTGCTGGTGATCATCGGATCCTTCCTCCGCGGCGCCGGCTACGCCTGGGCGTGGCCCTGGGTGCAGGGGCTGGGTTTCACCCTCTGATCCGCCCGCACGACCACCGCCGGCCCACGATCCGGGCGGTGCGACACCGACCAAGGACGAGACGATGGCAGACGACGACAAGGGCCGGACGAGGCTCAAGCCGGTCGAGCGTCGCACCTTCCTGCGCTACAGCCTGATCGGCACGGTCGGCGCGGGCCTGGGGGGGTTCGCCCTGGGCACCCTCGGCATGCTGTGGCCCCGCGAGGGTGACGGCCTGGCCGGCGAGGTGGTGCTCGGCGCCGCCGCCGACCTGATCGAGGAGATCGAGGCCGAGCGGGCGCCACTGCGCATCCCCGAGGGCGGGATCTCGATCCTGGTGTGGGACCCCTCCTCCTCCGCGGCGATGCGCGCCTACGGCGACGACCACGCCATCGTCGACGACACCCGCGGGCTCATGGCCGTCAACACCCAGAACTGCCCCCACCTCGGGTGCGGCGTGCCGTGGTGCCAGGCCTCGCAGTGGTTCGAGTGCCCCTGCCACGGCTCCCGGTACAACCGCTACGGCGAGTGGACGGGTGGCCCCGCACCCCGGGGCCTGGACCGCTACATGTCCTTCATCGACGACGACGGGCAGTTCGTCGTGGACCTCAGCATGGAGCTGACCGGTCCGGCCCGCACCGCGAACGTCCTCGAGCAGCCGCCCGAGGGCCCGTCCTGCGTCTGAGCTCCGGAGCCCATCGATGATCCTCCCCTTCATCGCCGTCGAGGCGGGCGGTTCCGGCACCGTCCCCGTCTTGATCCTGATCGTGGCCCTGGTGGGCTTCGGTCTGGCCTACTTCGTCGTCGGCCCGGGCAAGCGCACCGGGCCGAAGCGCCACGCCGACATCCCGCTGGCCATGCGCCCCTACCACGCCGACGAGGAGCTGGAGACCACCGGCATGGAGCGGGCGATGTCCTGGGGCGTCGCCCTGGCGGTGTTCGCCTCGCTGTTCATCCCGCTGTACTGGCTGATCGAGCCCACCCGCATCAACAACGCGGTCGACGACTTCTACGCCGCCGATGTCGAAGCGGGCCGGGTGGAGTACCAGAACGCCTGCGCCTCCTGCCACGGGGTCAACCTCGAGGGCGGCTCGGCGGCCCACCCCGACCCCGAGGTCGAGGCCGCGTGGCCGGCGCCTGCGCTCAACAACATCGTGGCGCGCTACGAGGAGACCGAGATCGTGGACGACGTGCGGGAGTTCATCCTGCTCACGCTGGTCCACGGTCGCGAGGGCACGCCGATGAACGCCTTCGGCGTGGCCAACGGCGGGACCTACTCCGACAACCAACTCGAGCAGATCACCTCCTACATCCTGTCGGTGCAGACCGGCGAGATCCCCGAGGCGCAGGCCTTCGAGGGCCGCAGCGCCGATGGCGCTGACGCGGGTGCGGTGGTGTTCCAGGACAACTGTGCCCGCTGCCACGGCGCCGAGGCGGAGGGCTACGTCGGCCCGCAGCTGCTGAACGTCTACGAGCGCTACGGCTGGGACGGCGAGGAGGGCAGCGACTCCTTCCTCGAAGCCCAGGAGGTGGTCCGTCAGGTGCTCTACAACGGCCGCAACGTCCCCGGGCAGGCACCGATGCCGAGCTTCGATCTCGAGCTCACCGACGAGGCCATCGAGGCGGTGATCAGCCACATCGAGTCCTTCCAGGAGACCGGGGGGCCGCGCTCGGCACAGATCGGTGGCCAAACCACCGACGACCAGGAGGACTGACACATGTTGGAACTCATCACCTTCCTGGCCGTCGAGGAGGCGATCCCCGCCGACCATCCGGCGTCGATCCTGGCCATCCCCATCGGGCTGCTGTTCCTCTCCGGGTCGGTCTACGTGCTGCTGTGGTCCAACTACGGCGCGCGCAAGGCCGGGGCGATCTACGGCACGGCCTTCTTCGGCTTCGCCTTCCTGCTCGGGGTGTTCTGGTGGTTCGGTGGCCCGGGCATCCCCGCCAACACCGGCATCGACCACCTCCCCGGTCAGGAGGCCGATCACTACAGCCCGCAGTGGTTCGCCTTCGAGGCCGGCTCACCGCGCGCGGAGTTCTTCCCCGGAGCCGAGGACCTCGACAACTACGTCCCGCCCGAGGAGTTCCTCGGTGTCGGCGACCTCGACGAGGAGGCCCTCGAGGACGAACCGGCCTTCGGCCAGCTCGCCGGCCGGTTGGGGCAGGCGGTGGACAACATGCAGTCGCAGTTCCTGCCCGTCGACGAGAACAGCGTCGCCCAGATCGGCGTGAGCCGGCGTCAGGCCTACGAGGAGGACGCCGCAGCCGCGGAGCCGGAGGGTGCAGCCGGACGTGCCCAGCCCTTCTTCAACGTCCAGCGCGTCGGCGATGCACAGGTCTACGAGGACCCGGAGACCGGGGTGCTGCTCGCGACCCAGACCTTCCAGGCCACCGCGACCTTCGTGGACGCGGACGGGGTGCCCTTCGACCCGGTGCCGGTGGGTGAGGAGGTCGCCTGGTTCGCCTTCCTGGACCCGGGTGCGGAGTGGGTCCCCTCGGCGGTGTGGACCGGGATCGCCTTCCTGCTGTTCGGGTTCAGCCTGCTGTGGCTCGATCGTCTCGAGCAGCGCGACAAGCGCCTCGCCAACGTCGAGGTGGAGGAGCCCGAACGGATCGCCGAGCCGATCGCGCAGTAGGGGCACGGCCGGGTTGGCGCGGACCTCGCCGACCCGGCACCCTCGCCCGCACCTCGCGGCGCGCCCGGAGCCGCTCGGCTCCCGGGCTCCGCAGGCACCACCCCTTCCGGCCGTGCGCCGGCGGGCGCTGACGGAGGACCTGATGCGTCTGCACCATCTCCTGCTCGCAGTGGGCGGGCTCCTGCTGGCGGCCTGCTCCTCCGGCGGGGCCCAGGCGGCCGATTGCGCGCCGCTGCCGGGGGTGCGGCCGGGGCTGTGCCCCATCCCGGTCGAGGAGCGCGTCGCCGCGCCCGTCGACCAGCTGCCGGTGGTGGGTGAGGAGCGTGACCTCGGTCTCGAGGACTTCGCCGGACAGGTCGTGGTGGTCAACTTCTGGGCCTCGTGGTGCGGTCCGTGCCGTACCGAACAGCCCGATCTCAACGACGCCCACGCGCAGCTGCCCGCCGATGAGGTCGCGTTCCTCGGGGTCAACATCGAGGATTCGCGGCCCAACGCGCTCGCCCACATCCGCGAGTTCGAGATCCCCTACCCCTCGCTCTACGACCCCGCCAACGACTACGCATCCCGCTTCGCCGACGTCGGGCCACGCAACATCCCGTCCACGCTGTTCATCGACCATGAGGGTCGGGTGGCGGTGCGGGTCTTCGGGGTGATCGGCACCCGCGAGACCACCTCGCTGGCCGCCGCCATCGCCGACGAGGCCTGACGTGGCCGAGACGATCGCCGAGCTGATCCTCGACGCCAACCTGCTGGTGGCGGCCGGTATCGCGCTGCTGGCCGGGCTGGTGTCCTTCGCCTCGCCCTGCGTCCTGCCCCTGGTGCCCGGCTACCTGTCCTACATCACGGGGTTGTCGGGGCGCGACCTGGCGGAGGCGGACGCGCGGGCGCGCGGGCGGGTGCTGGTCGGATCGACGCTGTTCGTGATCGGCTTCGCGATCCCCTTCACGATGCTCGGTTTCGCCGTCGGCACCGTCAACACCCTGGCCCGCTCGACCACCGCCCAGGTGGTCATGGGCGGCACGGTCGCGGTCCTCGGGCTGATGATGGCCCTGGGCCGGCTCAACCGGGAGTTCCGGCTCATGGGGCGCGCGCCGGGCGGCGGCCTGGCGGGCGCGCCGGTGCTCGGGTTCGTGTTCGGCGTCGGCTGGACGCCCTGCATCGGGCCGGCTGCCGGTGCCATCCTCACGCTGTCGCTCAACGTCAGCTCCGGGGTGTCCGGCCGCGGTGCGGTGCTGGGGTTCATCTACGCCCTCGGCCTCGGCCTGCCCTTCGTGGTCTTCGGTCTGCTGTTCCGCCGCCTGTCCGGCACGCTGGCGTTCCTCAAGCGCAACGCCCGCACGCTGCAGGTGGTCGGCGGCAGCCTGCTCTTCCTCGTTGGCCTGTCCATCGCCACGGGTCTGTGGGACCAGCTGATGTTCCTGCTCCGCCCCCTGATCCAGGGCTTCGAACCACCGATCTAGTCCCACCCGCCTCCCCGGTCCGATCCCACCCGCCTCCCCGGTCCGATCCCACCCGCCTCCCCGGTCCGATCCCACCCGCCTCCCCGGTCACGGATATCCTCTGCCTGTGCCAGCCTCGGCTCCGCCGCCCCAGATGAACCCGCCCGTGCGACGGCGCGGGGGTCCCCGCCCGTCCGGCCCGCTGGCCTTCGCGTGGGAGTCCACGCGGATGGGGTGGCGGTGGCTGGCGCGTATGCGCACCGCCCTCTACCTGCTCGCCGCGCTCGCGTTGCTCAGCATCCTGGCCACCGCGGTCCCCCAGGAACCCAACGTGCCCTCCACCGTGGCGGCGTGGCGCACGGGGGAGGAAGGCCCGGGAGCCGTCGTCAGCCAGGTGCTGGACCTGCTCGGTGCCTACGACGTCTACGGCTCCGCGCTGTTCCTCGCCGTGCTGCTCGCGCTCTACATCAGCCTCACCGCCTGCCTGATCCCCCGCATCAAGGCCTGGGTGCGCCTGGTCCGCCACAGCCGGCCGCCGGTGGTCCGCCACCTCGGTGCCCAGGACACCAGCGAGACCTTCACCACCGAGGCCCGGCCCGAGGTGGTCCACGACGCCGCCGAGGAGCTGCTCGGCTCACGGCGCTGGCGGCTGCGGCGGCACACCCCGGATGCGGACGACCCGCGTCCCGCGCAGTTGGCCGCGGAGAAGGGGCTGTGGCTGCGTGAGGGTGGCAGCCTGCTGTTCCACCTCAGCTTCTACGTCCTGCTGGCGGCGATCGTCGCCGGTCAGCTCCTCACCTTCGAGGGGCAGCGCGGGGTGGTGGAAGGCGAGGCCGGCTTCCGCGACACCGCGGTGTCCTACTGGTCCTACGACGCCGGCCGGTGGTTCGGGGAGGACGAGCACGACGGCTGGCGTTTCGAGCTGGAGCGCTTCCACGTCGACTGGATCCGCGATCCCCTCGCCCCCGGCGCCGGGCAGCCCACCGAGTTCCGCTCCGATGTGCGCATCACCCCCGCCGAGGGTGAACCCTTCGAGGCGGTCGTGGACTCGAACCGGCCGCTCAACCTCGACGGCACGCGTATCACCCAGCTGGACTGGGGCTACGCCCCGCGTGTGGTCGTGGAGGTGGACGGGGAGGTGCTGCACGACACCTTCCTCACCCCGGTGCTCGGCAGCGGTGGGTTCTTCCGGGGTGCGGTCAAGGCGCCGGCGGCGGACCCCGACCTGGGGCTGGACCTGTTCCTCTACCCCTTCGCGCCCGACGACGATGACGGCACCCCGATCCCCACCGGCGCGCCCTGGGCCGACGCGCCGCTGCTGGTGTTCGAGCAGTACCGCGGGGACCTCCAGCTCGGGGCCACGCAGCAGACCGTCAACGAGCTGGACACCGACGCGCTGACCTCCGAGGGCTTCGCCGCGTTGCGGCTCGGCCAGTCCATCGAGATCGGCGACGCCACGATCAGCTTCCCGGAGCTGCGGCGGTGGGTCGGGTACCAGGTCAGCTCCCGTCCCCAGGTGCCCTACCTGCTGCTGGCATCCGCGATGCTGCTGGGCGGTCTGGTGGCGTCGCTCTACGCCTACCGTCGCCGGCTGTGGGTCGTGGCGACGGTCGACGCGCACTCGGGACGTACCCTGGTGACCGTCGCCGGCCGGGCCTTCCAGCGTCCCGACGCCTTCGAGGAGGAGCTCGCGGACGTGGTCGAGGAGTTGGCCGAGGCCAGCGGTGGTCACTGGCAGCGCCCGCAGGGCCCGCCCCGTGACCGTGACGACCCACCGCCCACCACCAGCCTTCCGTCCGCACCGTCCGAACGCACAGAGGTGGCGACCACATGAGCCCTGACCAGCTCGCCGACCTGTCCCGACTGCTGTACTCACCCACCACCCTGGTGCTCTACATCAGCGCGGCCTTCGTGTACCTCTACGCCCTGACCACCACGGTGGGTCGGCGCGAGGAACGCGAGCGGGGTCGGCGCGCACGCCGGGTCGGTGGGGTGCTCGCGGTACTCGGGATCACCGCCCACGTCGCCCACGAGATCGCCCGCGGGCTCGCACAGGACCGCCTGCCGCTCGGCAACATGTTCGAGGTGACCTCCCTGATGGCGCTGGCCGGGGTCGTGGTGGGCCTGAGCTACCTGCAGTTCTCCCGCCGCCGTCCGGAGCTCAACGGCTTCGTGCTGCTCGGTGGGGCCCTGGTGCTCGGCATGGCGATGCTGATGTACGCCGAGCCGGGCCCGCTGATGCCGATCCTCGACACCTGGTGGCGGCCCTTCCACGTCTCGCTGCTGGTGACGGCGATGGGGATCTTCGCCGCGGCCTTCGTCTTCAACGCCCTCTACCTGCTGCGCGACACCGCGGAGCGCTCGGTGGCGGACGCGCGTTCCCGACCGGGGTCGGGTTCGACCGTGGGGGCGGCCTACATCGGCGATGTGGCGGACGGCGGCGCGACGGGCCTCGCACCGTCCGACGGGGGCACCGCTGACGGCGGGGGTAGCGACGAGGACCGCGAGCGCGCGGAGCTGCTCGCCTACCACCGCGCGCTGCGGGCCGGGGTGCCCGCGGCGAAGCTGGCGGTCGGGACCTTCCTGGGCACCGCCCTGGTGTCCTGGGTGTGGCTGACCACCGCCGACAGCCTGGCTGCGGGCATGACCCGCTTCCTGACCGTCAACCTCACGATGGTCGCTGCGGCGTTGATCGCCCGCTGGTTCGTGCCCTTCCTGCCGTCCACGGCGACCATGGACGGACTCGCGCACCGCACCACGGCCTTCGCCTTCGTGATGTGGACGGTGGGCACCATCGCCGGGGCGATGTGGGCCGAGGTGTCGTGGGGTCGGTTCTGGGGCTGGGATCCCAAGGAGACCGGGGCGTTCCTCACCTGGATCGCCTACGCCGGCTACCTCCACGCCCGCGCGACCCGTGGGGTCAAGGGCCGCGGCGCGGCCTGGATCGGTGTCGCCGCCTTCATCGTGCTGATGGGGACCTACCTGATCGCCAACTACGTGGTCGTGGGCCTGCACTCCTACGCCGACCTGTGACCCACGGGCAGGGCCCGGGCGGCGTATCCCGTCCACGCCACGGGTGGTCGCTGCGCGCGCTGGTGCAGGTGAGGCAACCAGGAGCCCCTGGCATCCGAACCCTCCATGACCCCGCGGCCGCGTGGGGTGCGAGATGCCGGTGCTGTCCGCGACCGGCCCACGGCATGGAGGTCGTCGGTGGTCCCCGAGGTGCGTCGCTTGCGCTCCGTGGTTGACACGGGGCCGGTGCCACCGAGCGACGAGGACCTCCTCCTCGCCACGGCCCGTGGCGACCAGCAGGCCTTCGCCGCCTTCTACGACCGGTTGTCGCCGCTGGTGCACGGTGTGGTGCGCCGGGTGGTCCGCGATCCGGCGCAGTCGGAGGAGGTCAGCCAGGAGGTGTTCGTCGAGATCTGGCGGACCGCCGTGCGCTTCGACGCGGACCGCGGCACCGCCAGGACCTGGGCGCTGACCATGGCGCACCGGCGTGCCATCGACCGTGTGCGCTCCGAGCAGGCCGCCCGCGACCGCACGCAGCGGGTCGTCGACAGCGAGCACGCCCGCGCCTACGACGAGGTCAGCGAGCGCGTCGAGGTCGGCTTCGAGCACGATCAGGTGCGCACCGCGCTGGGCACCCTGACCGACCTGCAACGCGAGGCGGTCCAGCTGGCCTACTACCAGGGCTACACCTACCGCGAGGTCGCAGAGCTCTTGGACACGCCACTGGGCACCATCAAGACCCGCATGCGCGACGGGCTGATCCGTCTGCGAGACGCGCTGGGGGTGTCGGCATGAGCGAGCAGCCCGACCTCCACACCCTCACCGGGGCCTACGCCGTCGACGCGCTTCCCGACGACGAACGCGCCCTCTTCGAGGCCCACCTGGCCGTGTGTGCCGCCTGTGCCCAGGAGGTCCACGAGCTGCAGGCCACCGCTGCCCGGCTCGGCGCCACCTCGGTGACCGCGCCGCCGCCGCACCTGCGTGCGCAGGTGCTGGCGCGCATCGACACGGTGCGCCAGGAACGACCACCCGCCACGCCCGCCGAGTCGGACGAGCTCGCCGCCCGTCGGGCGTCGCGCCGCCGGGTCACCACCGGGCTCGGGGCGGCAGCCGCGGTGCTGCTGATCGCCGTCGCGGGGCTCAGCGCGATGGTGATCGAGCTGCGCGCACAGGTCGGCGAACTGGAGGTCGTCGCAGCCCAGGCGGAACAGGCCGGCGCGCAGGTCACCGCCCTGACCGACCGCCTCGCGGAGCTGGAGGCGCGCGAGCAGGATGTGATCGTGACCACCTCGGCGGTCACCGACGTGCTCGCCGCACCCGATGCGAGGACCGTCCTGGTCGAGCACGACGACGTCGTGGGTCGGGTCGTGGCCTCCCCGAACCGTGGTGAGGCGGTGTTCGTCGCCGACGGGTGGGAGCCTGCACCCCACGAACACACCTACGAGCTGTGGCTGATCTCCGACGACGGAGCCGTCCCGGCGGGGCTGTTCGACCCCGACGAGCGTGGGCGCGCCACCCGGGTGCTCACCGGTGACATGTCCGCCGCCCGCGCCGTGGGGATCACGATCGAGCCCGAGGGTGGCTCGCCGACGCCCAGCGATGACCCGATCATGGTGCTGGAGCTTTCCTGAGGCGCGCGTGACCAGGCGCCTGCGCTCACGCCCGCGGGTGCAGCCCCGCGGCGGTGAGCAGCGCCACGGCCGTGCGCCGCGGCAGCTTGCCCAGCCCGTCGCGTGCCAGGTGGTCGACGAGGACCACGTGGGCCGGCGCGTAGGCCGCGGGTGCCTGCGTGCGCACGTGGGCGCGCAGATCCTCGAGCTGCGGTGGTCGTGCCGGGTCCGTGGGGACCACCAGCGCGGCGGGGACCTCGCCCCAGCGCGGGTCCGCCACCGCTGCGACAGCGCTGTCCGCCACCCCCGGATGCGTGCGGAGCAGGGCCTCCACCGCCGCGAGCGGGACGTTCTCGCCGCCGGAGATCAGCACGTCGTCGGCCCGCCCGAGGACCTCCAACCGGCCCTGATCGTCGATCCGCCCCAGGTCCGGGGTGGTGAACCAGCCCTGCGCGTCCAGCGGGGCGTCGCCCGCAGGTGACGGTGGGCGGTAGCCGGCGAGCAGCACGGGACCGCGCAGCCGGATCCGGCCGCTCGCCGCATCGACCGCGACCTCGACACCGTCGAGCGGCACGCCGTCGTAGACGCAGCCGCCGACGGTCTCGGTCATCCCGTAGGAGGTCACGACCCTGGCGCCACGCGCATGGGCCCGCGTCAGCAGGTCGGGCGCCGCCGGCGCGCCACCCAGCAGGATGGTGGTGAAACGCTCCACCGCGGCGCCCGCGTCCAGCAGGCGTGCGAGCTGGCTGGGGACCAGGGCCACGTGCTCGACGTCGAGGTGGGCGACGGCGGCGGTGTCGGCTGCGACCGCCGCCTCGGTCCCCAGCGCTGCTGCTCGCAGGTGGACGCTGATGCCGGCGATGTGGTGGGTCGGCAGCGCGAGCCCCCAACGCTCCCCGGGGCGTGCACCGAGCCGGTCGAGGCTCGCCCGCACGCTCGCGCGCAGCGCGCCGTGGCCGAGCTCGACGCCCTTGGCCCTACCGGTAGACCCGGAGGTCGCGACGACCAGCGCGACGTCGTCGCTGACCGACGGCCCACCGTGCAGCGGGTGGCGGCACCACCGCCCGCGGGCGTCGAGCTCCAGCAGCGCGTGGGGACGCAGCCGCGCGAGCAGGTCCTCCACCTCGGCGGCCGAACCCCCCGCCGGCAGGACGAGCGCAGCGGCACCCGCCGCCCAGGTGCGCTCCAGCGCTGCGCGCGTGCGGGCGCGGTCGACCCTGAGCGCGTGCAGCTCGGCCATCCCTGCCTCCGACGCCGGGGGATCGGGGTGCGGGCCGGTAGCGTAGGAGGGCCCGTGGCCAGCGACCGGGAGCGTGCCGTGGTCTCCGAGGTGTTCGATCCCCGCCGGTGGCGGGCCGTGGCGGGGTTCGAGGACCTCACGGACCTGACCTACCACCGGGCGGTCGACCCCGAGGACGGTGACCGCGACCTGGCGACGGTGCGGGTGGCCTTCGACCGCCCGGAGGTGCGCAACGCCTTCCGCCCCCACACCGTGGACGAGCTCCTGCGGGTGCTCGAGCACGCACGCACGACCTCGGAGGTGGGGTGCGTGCTGCTGACGGGCAACGGGCCCTCGCCGCGGGACGGCGGGTGGGCCTTCTGCTCCGGTGGGGATCAGCGCATCCGCGGACGGGACGGCTACCGCTACACCGGCGCCCCCGGTGAGGAGAGCGCCGCAGACATCGATCCCGCGCGCTCAGGCCGTCTCCACATCCTGGAGGTGCAGCGGCTGATCCGGATGATGCCCAAGGCCGTGATCTGCGTGGTGCCGGGCTGGGCCGCCGGAGGCGGCCACTCGCTGCACGTGGTGTGCGACCTGACCATCGCCAGCCGGCAACACGCGAGGTTCAAGCAGACCGACCTCGACGTCGCCTCCTTCGACGGCGGCTTCGGCTCCGCCTACCTGGCCAAGCAGGTGGGACAGAAGTTCGCCCGGGAGATCTTCTTCCTCGGGGAGGTCTACTCCGCCGAGGACGCGCACCGCATGGGCATGGTCAACAGCGTGGTCGACCACGACCGGCTCGAGGACGTGGCCCTGGCGTGGGCCGGCCGGATCACGGCCAAGTCCCCGACGGCCCTGCGGATGCTGAAGTTCGCCCTCAACGCCACCGACGACGGGCTGGTCGGCCAGCAGGTGTTCGCGGGGGAGGCCACCCGGCTCGCCTACATGACCGACGAGGCCGCCGAGGGCCGGGACAGTTTCCTCGACAAGCGCGATCCCGACTGGTCCGCCTTCCCGTACCACTACTGAGCGGGTCGCACCTCGCCCCGCCGCGGCCCGCCCACCCCACGCCACCCCGCCCGCCCCCACTGAGCCGTGTGAGCCCCTGATGAGCCCCTACCTCGAGGCTGCACGCCCCCGGACGCTGCCGGCGGCGGTCGCACCGGTGCTGGTGGGCACCTTCGCCGCAGCCGTGCCGACACCGCAGCTACGACCCGGCCGCGCGGCCCTGGCGCTGGTGGTGGCGTTGGCCCTGCAGGTCGCCGTCAACTACGCCAACGACTACTTCGACGGCATCAAGGGCGTGGACACCGAGGACCGCGCCGGCCCCCGGCGTGCGGTCGCCAGTGGGCTGGTGACACCGGCGGCGATGCGGCGGGCCATCATCCTGGCCCTGGCCGTGGCCGTCGCCGCCGGCGTGGTGCTCGCCGCCCAGGCCGGGTGGGAGCTGCTGGCGGTGGGGGCCGTGGCCATCGTCGCGACGCTCGGCTACAGCGGCGGGCCGAAGCCCTACGCATCGGCCGGCCTCGGCGAACTGATGGTGTTCCTGTTCTTCGGGGTGGTCGCAACGGCCGGTTCGGCCTACGTCCAGGACGAGCGGCTCACCCTGCTGCCCCTGCTCGCATCGATCCCCATGGGGCTGTTCGCCGTCGCGCTGCTGGTGGTCAACAACCTGCGCGACATCCCCACCGATCGCGAGGTCGGCAAGGTCACCCTCGCGGTCACGCTCGGTGACCGCCAGACCCGGATCCTGTTCGGCGGCCTGATCGCCGGCGCCTACCTCAGCCTGGCCCCGATGGGCCTGTTCACCACCAACCTGTGGTTCCTGGCACCCCTGCTCAGCATCCCCAGGGCACGCCGTGCCCTGGCGGTGGTGCGGGACGCGGTGACACCACAGGCGCTGGTCCCCGCCCTGCAGGCCACCGCGCAGACCCAGGTGGTGTTCGCGGGGATGCTCGTGCTGGCGCTGCTGTTCAACCGCATCGCCGTCGAAGGGGCAGGGGTGTGACCGCCACCACGATCGCGCAGCTCAGACCCTTCCGGGTGCCGATGCGCCAGCGCTTCCGTGGCGTGACCGAACGCACCGGTGTGCTCCTGCAGGGGCCCGCCGGGTGGGGAGAGTTCTCGCCCTTCCCGGAGTACGGCCCCGGCTACACCGCCCGCTGGCTGGCGGCGGCCCTGGCGGCGGCGCAGGAACCCTTCCCCGCCCCCGTCCGCGACCGGGTTCCCGTCAACACCACCGTGCCCGCGGTGGACCCCTCCACCGCCCACCGGCTGGTGACCGCAGCGGGCTGTACCACCGCGAAGGTGAAGGTCGCAGAACCCGGGCAGGAGCTGGCCGACGATGTCGAGCGCCTCGCCGCCGTGCGTGCTGCGCTGGGTCCGGAGGGGGCGGTCCGCGTGGACGCCAACGGCGCCTGGGACGTGGCCACGGCGGTGCTGTCGATCACCCGGCTGTCGCGTGCCGCCGGTGGACTCGAGTACGTGGAGCAGCCCTGCCGCACCCTCGCGGAGCTACGTGAGGTCCGCGGACGGGTCCAGGTCCCCCTGGCCGCGGACGAGTCCGTGCGCACGGCCGAGGACCCGGCGCGGATCGCGGGGCTCGACGCCGCCGATGTGGTCGTGGTCAAGGTCCAGCCCCTCGGTGGGGTCGCCCGGGCGCTGGAGGTGGTGGCCGCGGCCGGTCTGCCCGCGGTGGTGTCCTCGGCCCTGGAGACCTCCGTCGGGCTGGCCGCCGGAGTGGCCCTGGCCGCGGCGCTGCCGGAGCTGCCCTACGCCTGCGGTCTCGGCACGGCCACCCTGCTGGTCAGCGACGTCACCGACCGTCCGCTGCAGCCCGTGGCGGGCCACCTCGAGGTCCGCCGCGTCGCGCCCGAGGCGGCGCTGATGGACCAGCACACGCCCGAGCCCGACGCCGCCGAGGAACTGCTGGAGCGGCTGTCGCTGGCGTGGCAGCGGATGCCGCCGGGCGGGACCGCCGCCGGTGGGTCCGGGACCGGGCGGCGCTGAACCATGGATGCCGCCAACCCCTCCCACGCCGGTGCGCAGGTCCTACTCGACGAGCTCGCGCGGTGCGGGATCACCGAGGTGGTCCTGGCGCCCGGCTCACGTTCCACCGCGCTGGCGATGGCGGCCCACGACGATCCACGTCTGCGCCTGCACGTGGAGCTCGACGAGCGGTCCGCGGGCTTCCTCGCCATCGGCCTGGCCCGTGCCACGGGCTGGCCGGCGGCGGTCGTGGTCACCAGCGGCTCGGCCGTCGCCAACCTGCACCCGGCCGTGATCGAGGCCGACACCGGTCACGTCCCGCTGCTGCTGTTGACCGCGGACCGGCCCCCCGAGCTGCGCGACACGGGCGCCAACCAGGCGATCGCGCAGTGGGGCATCTTCGCCGGTGCGCCACGCTGGCAGCGCGACCTGGGGGTGTTCGAGGACCGCGCCTCGGCGGTGGCCCTGTGGCGGAGCTCCGCGGGACGCGCCGTCGCCGCAGCGGTGGGTGACGGGTTGGCGCCGCCCGGCCCGGTCCACCTCAACCTGCCCTTCCGCGAGCCCACCGTGCCGCTCGGCGACGATGGGCGCAGCAGCGCGCCACCCGTCACCACGCAGCTCGACGGCCGCGCCGGTCAGGCGCCCTGGATCCGCACGACCCTGGCACCGCGCCGGCTGGAGGACGAGGAGCTGCGCGGCCTGGCCGGCCGGCTGCTGGCCACCGAGCGCGGGTTGATCGTCGTCGGGGCGAGCACACCGCACAGCGGGGTGGCCGCGGCCGCAGCGACGATCCACGAGCTGGCCCGGGCCACCGGCTGGCCGGTCATCGCCGAGCCCACCTCGGGTGTGCGGACCGATCCCGCCACCGCCCTGGCCCACGCGCCGTTGCTGTTGGGCGATGCCGAGGTGGCACGCTGGGGGACACCGGATCTGGTGCTGCGCATCGGGCGCACCGGGCTGTCCCGGGAAGTGGCCGGGGTGCTCGGTGCCCACGTGCCACAGCTGCTGCTGGGCGGCTCCGGGGCCTGGGACGACCCGGAGCGCACCATCGGCGAGCGGCTGGTCGCCGACGTCGAGACGACCTGTGCGGCGCTCGCGGTCACCCTCGGACTCCCCACCACCTCGGCGTGGGGCGAGCGGTGGCGGGCGCTCGACGACGCCGCGGACGCGGCGATCGAGCACGTGCTGGCCGCCGACGACGTCCCCTCCGAGCCGCGCACGGCGCGTGAGCTGGTGGCCTGGCTCCCCGAGGGGGCGACGCTGGTGGTGGCCTCCTCCATGCCGATCCGCGACGTCGACCGGTTCGCCCGCCCGCGGCCGGGCGTGCGGATCCTGGCCAACCGCGGTGCCTCCGGCATCGACGGTCACGTCTCCACGGTGCTGGGTGTCGCGTTGGCGGCGGGCGCCAGCGCACCCGCCGGACCGGTGGTCGCGCTGACCGGGGACCTGTCGCTGCTGCACGACCAGAGCGGGTTCCATCTCCACGCGGACGCACCCCGCGTCGACGCGACCTTCGTGGTCGTGGACAACGACGGTGGGGGGATCTTCTCCTTCCTCCCGCAGGCCCGCTTCACCGGCGCCTTCGAACGCGTCTTCGGCACCCCGCACGGCCGTGACCTGGCGGGCCTGGCCGCCTTCCACGACCTCGGCTACCGGGCGGTCACCTCCGCCGCAGCCCTGACCGGCGCGGTCGAGGAGGCTGTTGCGGCGGGCGGGATCCAGCTGGTGCACGTGCGCACCGATCGGGACGACAACCTGGCGCGGCACCGCGAGTTGACCGCCGCCGTCCGCCGGTCCCTGCGCACGGTGTGACCGCCGCCGTCCGCCGGTCCCTGCGCACGGTGTGACCGCCGCGCCACCCCGCCTCGATCTGCGCGGCCCTCCCGCAGGTCCGCGCCGGACGGGAGTATCCCGGGTCGGGCTCGCGTTGACCGCTGCAACGTCGCTACCCCACCCCACTGGAGGAACCATGAACGGCAAGACCATCGGCATCGGTGTCGCAGGTTTCGTCGCTGGACTGCTCGTCCTCGGCGCGACGCTGTGGGTGGCCGCTCCCGGCCTGATGATGCTCGAGGACGAGAGCCCCTACGACTACGAGGAGACCCTGGCGGTCTTCGAGGAGGAGGCCCAGGCACACGGCTGGTCGATCCTCAACAGCCACGACATGCAGGCGGTGGTCGCCAACCACGGTGCGGACGTGCCGGGTGTCACGGTGTTCGACCTGTGCTCGTCGGAGCACTCGATCACCCTCCTCGAGCAGGACGAGGAGCGCATCGTCACCCCGATGATGCCCTGCCGCGTGTCGGTCTACGAGACCTCCGACGGCACCACCTACATCGCACGGATGAACAGCGGGCTGGTCGCAGGCCTGTTCGGCGGCCTGATCGACGATGTCATGCAGGTCGCCTCGGCGGAGACCGAGGAGTTCATCGAGGCCATCGTCGGCTGAGGAGCGAGGGCGCACCTCCTCGGGGTTGTGCCCTTCAGCCGGACCCGGGGCCCGCAGGGGTCCCGGGTCCGGTCTCCAGCACCGCCTGCATCGCCAGCAGCTTCAGCCGCGTCTCCTCGAGCTCGGCCTCGGGCAGCGAAGCCGCGACCACCCCGACCCCGGCGAACAACCGCGCCCGCGCGCCCGCGAGCTCCGCGCACCGCAGTGCGATGCCCCACTCGCCGTCACCGGCGGCATCGGTCCAGCCCACCGGCGCTGCGTAGCGACCCCGCGACATCCCCTCGAGCTCCGCGATCATCGCCAGGGCGGCATCCCGGGGTGTCCCACCGACGGCCGCCGTCGGGTGCAGTGCACCCACCAGCTCCAGCGCCGAGGTGGTGGGGTCGTCGAGGGTGCCGGCGAAGGTCGTGGCCAGGTGCTGCACGTTGTCGAGGCGCAGCAGGCGAGGACCGCGATCGCCGGTGAGATCGCGACATCGGGGTCCGAGGACCTCCTGCACCGACTCGGCGGCGAAACGGTGTTCGTCGAGATCCTTGGCGGAGCGCAGTAGCGCTGCCCCGAGGGCCGCGTCCTCCACCTCGTCGTCGCTGCGTGCGGTGGTGCCCGCCAGCACGCGGGAGGTCACCGCGCTGCCCCTGCGGCGCAGGAGGAGCTCGGGGGTGGCACCCACCAGGCCGTCGGCGATGAAGGTGTGGCAGCGGGGGAACCGTGCCGTCAGACGCCGCGCGAGGTCCACGGCGTCGAAGGGCTCGTGGGACCACACCGCGTGATCGCGCGCGAGCACGACCTTGTCGGCCTCGCCGGCCCGGATGCGCTCGATGGCCTGTGCCACCGCCTCGAGCCAGTGCAGGTCGGGCAGCGAGGAGCCGGCGTAGCGGGGACGGTCCCGGGTGACCGGTGCTGGCGCAGGCTCGGCGGGCGGTGCGGCCGGCGCCGCCCCGGCGGGGGTGATGTCGGTGCGGAAGGTGACGCCGTCACGCCGACCGATGACCACCCGGGGGACCACCAACAGCGAGCCCGGCGCGTCGGCATCGAAGCTGTAGGACCCCAGGGCGATCAGCCCCGAACCGGGCAGGCCGACCGGGTCATCGATGCGGGCTGCGCTGGTGAGGCGTACCAGCGCCGCGTGCGAGCGTTGGAAGCGGGTCCACCCCCGGCCGGGATCGATCCACCGTGCCACCCCCCACGCCACCAGACCCTCGCCGTCGCGCACCCACGCGAGCGCGTCGGGGGTGGAGGGCAGCAGCTCGAGCAGCGGGCGGTCCTCCTCGATCACCCCGCTGCGCACGGTGAGGGTCACAGCGGGTCATCTCCCGACGGCCGGCCAGGCGGCTCCGCGCGGTCGGCCTCGTCGCCGTCGGTCGCCGCGGTCGCCGCGGCCGCCTCGTGCAGCTCCTCGGCGACCCGTTCGGCGGCGCGGCCGAGGAGCCGACGGCGCAGGTGGTGCGCCACGAGGCGCTCCGTGGCGGGCAGCATGCGGTCGTAGGCGGTCACCAGCCGTGCCGTCGCCTCGGTCTCGGATCGAGCGGTCCCACGCACCGGGTCACGGACGAAGCGCAGGAACGCCTCCACGGCGTGGTCAGCGACCTGGTCGATGGCCTCGTCGGTGCGGCGTGCCAGGTCCAGCAGCTCGCCCAGCGGCAGGCCGGCGTCGACCAGGGTCAGCCCTGCCGACACCGCGGCCACGTCGGCTTCGGAGTAGCGGGCCTGCCCGTCCGCGGACCGGTGGTGGGGCATCAGGAGCCCGGCACGCTCGACCGCCTCCAGCAGGGTGCGGCTCGCGCCGGTGCGCTCGAGCACGTCGTCGAGGTCGTAGGGGGCGTCCTCGTCATCGGCTGCCGCAGCGGCCAGCGCGGCGTCGGCCGCGTCGAGGTCGGCCTCGGCAGCCGCACCCGTGTGCGGTGGGTTCTCGGGCATCGGGCGGCTCGTCGGGTCCAGGGCGCGTGCGGCACGGACAGCGGTGGGTCACCACCGCTTCGAGGCTGCCGGGGGTGGCAGCTCGGCTCGCCAGGCTAGGGGAGGCGGACCCGGTGCCGTGCCGCGACGCCGCGGTGCAGGCGCCTGCCGGTCAGCGGCCGAACCGTCGGCGCCTGCC
>JAWLFQ010000023.1:0-2468 GCA_041685505.1 Nitriliruptoraceae bacterium | reverse complement strand
GGCGCCTGCCGGTCAGCGGCCGAACCGTCGGCGCCTGCCTGTCCTGCTCGCCGCACCACCCTTGGCGGTGAAGCTGGTCATGTCCGGCGCCGGAGGACGGCTGTGCGGGCTACCGGATCGCGGACCGGCATCGTCGTCGAGCCCGCCGCCGGGCGTGGCACCGGCAGCCGGCTGGGTGTCCTCCACCTCGGTGGGAGCGCTGAACAGCGCGTCGGTGGACGACAGTGCCGACAGCTGTGCGGCGACATCGTCGTCCTGGTGGCCGACGCCGGCGTCGACGCCGGCTCCGTCACCGAGGTCGACGCCAGCTCCGTCACCGAGGTCGAGTTCCATGGAGAGCTCGGTCGCATCCACCTCGAAGGTGGGTGCCGGTCCTTGCGCCGGCGATGCTCGGTGGACCTGGTCGCTGGGGTGGTGGCCGGCGGCGTCCCGCAGGACGTGGCCATCGGGCACCGGGGGCGGGGTGTCACGGGGATGGGAGGGCCGGTCACCAGCGGCCACCTGGCGAGGTGCGGCACCGTCACCGAGGGGAGCCGGGCCGTCGGGCGCCGGGGGTGCGGCGGCGCCGCGCTCCTGGGTCGGCGCAGCGGGGGGGTCGGTCGACGGCTCGTGGTCGGTCCCGGCGTGGTCCTCCGGGGGTAGCGCCGTGTCGTGTGTGGGCGGCGGCGGGACCGGATCCGCGGGCGGTGACGGCTCGCTGAACAGCGAAGCGAGCTGGTCGTGGTCCAGGGGCTCGTCGGCACGTCCCGTGCCGTGGCCGCCCCTCGTGGCGGGATCCTGCGACCGGCCGGCGCTGCCGCGGGACCGCCCCGTCGTCGTGTCGCCCGGTGCATCGAGCGCGCTCAGTTCGGCGAAGGCCTCGGCCATCGCGTCGGGGTCGGGACGCGGCGGGCGGGGCCGGCTGGTCGTGGTGGCCGCTGGTGGCACGGGTGGTGTGGTGGCTGCCGGCGGGCCCACCGGGCCAGGGGTCGACGCGCCCCCGCCACCACCCGGCTGGGGGTGCGTGCCGTTGACGGGTCGGTGCCCGTTGGCCCGGCCGTTGCCCGACTGCTCCTCGAAGGCCGCCAGCGAGTGCAGCTCGCGCAGCAGCGACTCGGCATCGTTGCTGGTGTCCTCCGGCTCGACGCTCGTGAGCCGGACCGGTCGTGCCTGGCGGGGGCCGCTGCCGTTGCCGCCGGGTCCGCACGTCCCGGCGCCGTTCGCGCTCGTGCTCGCGCTCGCGCCGACGCCGACCGGCAGCTCGCCGGGCTCGATGCGGTAGACCCAGGGCTCGGGTTCATCCGGGTGCGCGAGCTCATGGCCCATGGCCTGCTCGACCCGTGCCCCCTGGGCGCCGACGTGGTGACCCTCGGGACAGACCCCTCGCGGATCGAGCACCACCGAGGTGCCGCACTCCAGGCAGTGGACTCGCGACACGGTGTGCTCCTGCTCCTGGTGCGGCGGTGGCGTCGATCTCTGGGACCCGGTCGGCCGGCGCCGGCGGGTCTCAACCGGCCGCCGACCCATGCCGCGCCCGGGGTCCGAACCACGCCGAGCGCTAGCCTCGCCGTCCCGTCCTTCCTTGCATCGGCAGCCCGGTGTCCGGTGTTGAGCCCTGGAGTCACCCGTGCCGCGCACCCGTGCCACCACCGCGACCGCGGCGCCAGCGACGGCGGCAGCGGGTCCGCTGCCCGCAGCCGGCCGGGAGGGCAAGGACGCCGCGCTGGTCCAGGCGATGTTCGATCGCGTGGCCCCTCGCTACGACCTGGCGAACGCCGCGCTCTCCTTCGGCCAGGACGCGCACTGGCGCCGGGTGACGGCGCAGGCGGCGCGTCCGGCGGACGCCGCGGTGCTCGATGTCGCTGCGGGGCCCGGCAACGTGGCCGTCGAGCTCGTGCGGCAGGGGGCCGACGACGTCGTCGCCCTGGACCTGTCCTTCAACATGCTGGCCGAGGGCGCCCGCCGTGGCCACGAACGCATCGGTTGGGTGAACGGCGACGCGCAGCAGCTGCCCTTCCCCGACGAGACCTTCGACGCCGTCACCATCTCCTTCGGTCTGCGCAACGTGCCCGACCCTCAGCGCGCGCTACGGGAGTTCGCGCGGGTGACCCGGCCCGGAGGCCGCGTGGTCGTGTGCGAGTTCGCCAACCCCATCTCGCCCGGTTTCCGCGCGGTCTACCGCCGCTACCTGGTCGCGGCCCTGCCGCAGGTCGCCAGGGTGGTGTCCTCCTCGGCGCCGGCGTACCGCTACCTCGCCGACTCCATCCTGGCCTGGCCGGACCGGGCGACGATCGCGGGGTGGCTCGAGGAGGCCGGCTATCGCGAGGTTCTGGTCAAGGACCTGGCCTTCGGCATCGTCGCGGTGCACCGCGCCTTCCGCCGCTGATGCGGAGCCGGCAGGAGGTGAGGTTCGCAGCGATACGACCGTGAGCAGGTCACTTCGCTGCGAACATCGCCGGGGGGTGGACACCCGCGGCCCGGCCACCCCG
>JAWLFQ010000091.1:0-8384 GCA_041685505.1 Nitriliruptoraceae bacterium | reverse complement strand
GATGCGACCGTGAGCGCCGCCGCTGCCACCACCGCATCGCCGCGGCCCGACGGCGCCTGGCAGACGCTGCGCCGCGGCCTGGCGCTGTCACCGGAGCTGCGGGTCGGTCTGACGGTGACCATGCTGCTCGCGTTGCTGGCCACGGCCGGCCGGGCGATCGTGCCCATCGCCGTGCAGCGCACCATCGACGACGGGTTGCAGGGCGGCGAGGGTCTCGACCTCGGGGCCGTGGCCACCGTGGTCGCCGCGGCCGGCGTCGCCGTGGCCGTCACCGCGCTGGCCAGCGGCGCCATGAACTACCGCCTCGCCGCGGTGGTGGAGACCGCCCTGTCGGGTCTGCGCGTGCGCGCCTTCCGCCACATCCACGACCTGTCCATGCTGCACCAGGCCACCCAGCAGCGCGGATCACTGGTGGCGCGGGTCACCTCCGACATCGACGAGATCAGCCGGTTCATGCAGTGGGCCGGGCTGAACCTGATCACCGCCGTGGGCCAGCTCACCGTGGCCACCCTGGTGATGTTCGTCTACTCGTGGCGGCTCACGCTGATCGTGCTGGTGGTGTTCGTGCCCTTCATGGGGGGCGCGCGCTGGTTCCAGCGGCGCCTGACCGTCGCGTACATGCTCGTCCGCGAGAAGGTGGGCGCGATGCTCGGCGTGCTCGCCGAGACGGTGGTGGGGGCGCCCGTCGTACGGGCCTACGGCATCGAGGGCCGCACCCAGGACCGGTTGGACGAGGCCATCGAGCAGCATCGCGCGGCCGCGGTGCGTGCCGGCGGCTACTCCTCGCTGTTCTCGGGTACCGGCGAGGTGTTCGGGGCCGTGGCCACCGCCGCAGCGGTGGTGGGCGGTGTCGTGCTGGGCGTGGACGACCAGGTGACCGTGGGCACGGTGCTCGCGTTCCTGTTCCTGATCACGCTGTTCATCGATCCCGTGCTGATCGCGGCGGAGGTGATCAACGAGGGCCAGACGGCCGTCGCGGGCTGGCGTCGTGTGCTGGACGTGCTGGACATGGAGCCGGACGTGGCCGATCCCGGAGAGGGGGGTCGTGACCTGCCCGAGGGTGCGCTCGGGATCCGTTTCGACCACGTGTCCTTCCGGTACCCGCGCCCGGGGGAGACCTCGCGGGCCGCCAGCGGCCCGGTGGTCCTCGACGACGTGCACCTGGACATCGCGCCGCGCACCCGGGTGGCGGTGGTCGGCGAGACCGGCTCGGGCAAGACCACCTTCGCCAAGCTGTTGACCCGGTTGATGGATCCACTCGAGGGCCGGGTGCTGATCGGTGGGGTGCCACTGGACGAGGTGCGCTTCTCGTCGCTGCGGAGGCGGGTGGTGATGGTGCCCCAGGACGGATCGCTGTTCGACGGCACCATCGCCGACAACATCGCGATGGGCCGGCCCGGATGCAGCGACGACGACCTCGCGCTGGCGATGCTGGAGCTCGGCCTCGAGGAGTGGGTCGCGGAGCTGCCCGACCACCTCGACACGCGCGTCGGCGAGCGGGGTGGATCGCTGTCCGCGGGGGAGCGGCAGCTGGTGGCGCTGGCACGGGCCTACGTGGCCGACCCCGACCTGCTGGTCCTCGACGAGGCCACCTCGGCGGTCGACCCGGCGACGGAGGTGCGTACCCAGCGCGCACTCCTGGGGCTGACCTCCGGACGCACCACGGTGACCATCGCCCACCGGCTCTCCACCGCCGAGGCTGCGGAGGAGGTGCTGGTCTTCGACCGTGGTCTGCTGGTCCAGCGGGGCCACCACGACGAGCTGGTCGCCGAGGGTGGGGTCTACGGCCGGCTGCACGCCAGCTGGACCCGTGGTGTCGGCTCGGTCACCTGACCACGCGCCGGGTCGGACCCGCCGGCAGCTCTCAGCTGTGATCCCCACGACCTAGGCTGGGCGACGACATGGGAGGTGCAGGATGAGCCGAACCGCGCCGGCGGACCCGACACCAGCGCCAGCTCCGACGGTGGGGACCCCGCAGCGGGATGCGTCCCCCGCCGAGGTGGACGCCGCCGTGGCCGAGCTGGCGGCCAGCGCCCCGGGGTGGGCCACGACCACGATCCCCGAGCGACTCGCCCTGCTCGAGCGGTTGCAGCACACGACCCACGCCGTGGGTCCCGCGTGGGCCACGAGCGCCGCCGAGGCCAAGGGCATCGATCCGGACAGCCACCTCAGCGGGGAGGACTGGGGGACCGGGCCGTACTTCGTCCTGCGCAACCTGCAGCTGCTCCACGCGACCCTCAGCGACATCGCGACCACGGGTCGTCCCCAGCCGCCGGCGCTGCGCCGGGAGGGGGGCCGCGTGGTGGTGGACGTGGTCCCCGGCGACCGCCTCGACCGGCTCATCCACGCCGGTCTGCACGCCGAGGCCTGGCTCCAGCCGGGCGTCGACCTCGACCAGGCACGGGAGCGCATGGGGCGCAACTACCGCGCCGACCACACGCGCGAGCCCGGCGTCGCCGTGGTGCTCGGCGCCGGCAACGTCTCCGCCATCGGTCCGATGGACGCGCTCTGGCAGCTGTTCGCCGCCGATCGGGTCGTCGCGCTGAAGATGAACCCCGTCAACGCCCACCTCGGGCCGCACCTGGCGGCAGCCTTCGCGCCCCTGATCGAGGCGGATCTCCTGCGCATCATCCACGGTGGCGCCGAGGTGGGTCGACAGCTGACCGAGCGTTCCGACATCGCCGCCATCCACATCACCGGCTCCGATCGCACCCACGACGCGATCGTGTTCGGCACCGGTGAGGAGGCCGAGCAGCGTCGTGCCGAGGGCCGTCCCCGCATCGAGGTGCCCATCACCTCCGAGCTCGGTGACGTCAGCCCGATCATCGTGGTGCCGGGACCGTGGTCGGAGCGGGACCTGGCCTTCCAGGGTGATCACCTGGCCTCGATGCTGGTCAACAACGCCGGTTTCAACTGCGTGGCCGGGGACGTGATCATCCAGCACCGTTCCTGGGCCAAGCGTCGTGCACTGCTCGACGCCGTGCGTGACTCGCTGCGGCGGGCGACCCCGCGCCGCTTCTACTACCCGGGCGCCGAGGACCGCTACGCGCGGTTCCTGTCCACCCACGACCAGGCGGAGCAGCTCAGCGACGCCGTCGAGGGCGGCCTGCCCTTCACGCTGATCCCCGACGTCGACGCAGCCGACCCCGACGACATCGTGTTCACCACCGAGTCCTTCTGCGGGGTGATCAGCGAGACGGCCCTCGACGCACCGCGATCGGTCCCGGCCTTCATCGACGAGGCCGTGCGGCTGTGCAACGACCAGCTGTGGGGCAACCTCTCGGCCACGCTGCTGGTCCACCCCCGGTCGATGGCCGATCCCGAGGTCGCCGCCGCCGTGGAGCGCGCGGTGGAGCAGCTGCACTACGGCTCCGTGGGCATCAACCTGTGGGCGGGGATCAACTTCCTGTTCGTGTCCACCCCGTGGGGTGCCTACGCCGGCAACGAGCTGACCGACATCCAGTCGGGGCGCGGCACGGTCCACAACACCTACCTGCTCGAGGACGTGGAGAAGACCGTGATCAGGGGGCCGTGGCGCCCACCGGTACGCCCGCCGTGGCTGCACACCCACACCCGTATGGACCGGCTGTCGCCGCTGCTGGCCGATCTGACCCAGGACCTCGATGCCCGCACGCTGGCCACCATGGCCTGGCACGCGCTGCGCGGCTGAGCCCCGGGGGGCACGGCCGACGACGCTCGCAGCCGACCGAGGGCGGCCGGTGTGGCGGTCAGCCCACCACCTCGACGTCCATGACCTCGTGCAGGACCGGCTCCTCGGGCTCCGCCCCGCAGGACAGCGGGCGTGGTCGATCGTCGCGCCGGGCGCGGATGGTGACCTGGAGCTGCCGACCGGCGACGCGCAGCGCGAGCTGGACCGGTGGCCCCCCCGGCTGCGGTGCCTGCGCCGGCTCGTCGGTGACCTCCACGGCGTGCAGGTCGACGACGTCGAGGTACCGGCGGGCCGCGACCTCGGCGAGCTGCGCGAGGCGGCTGCGGTAGGCGTGGCCGCGCAGGTGGTCGAGGTCGATCCGGCCGGCGAGATGACCGGTCACCACCTCCGTGGCGCGAGCCACGTCGAGTCGGCCGTAGACCAGCCCCTCGGGCAGCACCAGCATGGTCCCGGCGAAGCGGTGTCCGCCGAGGTGGCTGGTCTCCCAGGTGGCGTCGGGATGCAGCGCGGACAGGGTGTCGGCGATGGGACGTCCCAAGGTCGCGCAGCAGCGGTCGCGCTTGGCATGGGTGCACACCAGCCACCGGGGATGCGGATCGCGCTGTCCGCGACCGGGGGGCTGCGGGGAGGCACACACCGCCGGGTCGAGCTCGGCCAGGGCGTCGAGGTCGAGGTCGCAGGACTCCATCCAGGGACGTGGCCCGGTGTGGGCCAGGGCGACCTGGTACCGCTCCTGCCGCAGCCGGGGGTGCGGTCCCGGCCGCCGGGTGAGCAGGACCTTGACCCCGGCGGCTGCGGCGCGCTCCTCGAGCTGGCGACCCAGGGCGGGGTCGAGATCGGACTCGATCACCGCCTTGCGGCCCCAACTGCCGGGCTGCTCGATCAGCACGTAGCCCGCAGCCGGCGTCGCCGAGCCCGCCATGGGCTCCGCCAGGGTGCGCGCCTGGCTGCTGCAGATGAGCGCGGACACCTGGCGCCTCCGATCGCGTGGAGATGGGGTTCGCAGGTCCGCAGGATAGGGGGCCGTGCGGGCCCCATCGCGTGCCGTGGGGGGTCCACCGCGCGCCGCGCGGGCTCCATCGCGTGCCGCGCGGGGGCGCGTGGACGCGGCCCGGTTGACCGTCCACCTCGCCGGCCGGTACCTTCACCCTCCATCGTCGTCGACGCGGCCTGCATCGTTGCGCCGACCACCGACACCACGCCGTCGTCCCGACCTGTCACGTCCCCTGTCCGTCACGTTCCCCATGAGCGTCGCGGACCGGAGCCTGCTCCGGGGTCCGCCGCCCTCGCGTCGGACCGGGGTGGCCACCTTCGGTGTCACCCCGCACCGTGCGCCCCGCGGGGGACGGTCACGACGCGACGAGCCACAGCAACCACAGGAGTCGCCGTGTACGCGGTCATCGCAACGGGTGGGAAGCAGTACCGGGTCGAGCCCGGCCAGCAACTCACCGTGGAGAAGCTCACCGGCGAGGTGGGCGACACCGTCACCCTGACCCCGGTCATGGTCGTCGACGACGCGGGTGCCGTCAGCGCCGGTGCCGACCTGAGCGGTCGCAGCGTGGCCGCCACGATCACGGGCCACACCCGGGGCGAGCACCTGCGGGTCTTCACCTACAAGAACAAGACCCGGCAGCGCAAGCGTCGCGGTCACCGTCAGCAGCACACCATCCTGCAGATCGAGGAGATCTGACATGTCGACCAAGAAGGGCGGCGGCTCCTCCAACAACGGCCGCGACTCCAACGCCAAGCGTCTCGGTGTCAAGCGCTTCGGTGGCGAGACCGTCACCGCAGGCAGCATCATCGTGCGACAGCGTGGTACCAAGGTCCACCCCGGCATGAACGTCGGCCGCGGTGGCGATGACACCCTCTTCGCGCTGGTGGACGGCTCGGTGCGGTTCCACAAGACCCGGGCGCGCACCACCGCCCACGTGGACGCCGCCGAGGTCTGAGGCCCCGCCGCGAGGACGGACCCGAGGGCGGCCCCAGTCGGCCGCCCTCTGTTGCTGTCCGCTCCGACGACACCGCACCGGCCGGCTCCGCGTCCCTGGTCACCGCATCCCGTCCGTCCCTGTGCGCCCCAGCCAGCACCGCAGCCCAGTCCGGAGACATCGTGGAGGCCGCCAGCTTCATCGACGAGTGCACCATCCACGTGCGCGGTGGGGACGGCGGCGACGGCTCGGTGTCCTTCCGGCGGGAGGCGCACGTGCCACGGGGCGGTCCCGATGGGGGCGACGGCGGGCCCGGCGGCGACGTCGTGCTGCGCGCCGATCGCAACGTCACCTCCCTGCTCGATCTGCGCCGTGCACCGCATCGGCGTGGTGGCGACGGTGGCCACGGCGCCGGGATGCTGCGCACCGGTGCGCAGGGCCGCGACGAGGTGATCGGCGTTCCGGTAGGCACCGTCGTGCGCGAGCGGGACGCCGACACGGTGCTCGCCGACCTGGTGGCGCACGGACAGCGGGCCGTGGTCGCCGCCGGTGGGCGCGGTGGCAGGGGCAACGCCGCCTTCGCCACCCGTCACCGCCGTCTGCCGCGCTTCCGCGAGCTGGGCGAGCGGACCCGGGAGCGTTCGCTGCGGCTCGAACTGAAGCTGCTCGCCGACGTCGGGCTGGTCGGCTACCCCTCGGTGGGCAAATCCTCGCTGGTGGCCAGGCTCTCCGCCGCGCGTCCGCGCATCGAGGCGTGGCCCTTCACCACCCTGACGCCCCACCTCGGCGTGATGCGCGGTGGCAACGCCGCCGACGGGACCCCCATCGACGTGGTGCTGGCCGACGTGCCCGGGCTGATCGAGGGCGCTGCCGAGGGGCGCGGGCTCGGGCTCCGGTTCCTGCGCCACATCGAGCGGTGCCTGGTCCTGCTCCACGTGCTCGACGCCGCACCCATGGATCCCGATCGCGACCCCGAGGCCGATCTGGCCGCCCTGCGCGGGGAGCTGGCACGTCACGACCCGGCCCTGCTGGCGCGGCCCCAGGTGGTCGTGCTCAACAAGCTCGACCTGCCCGACGGGCAGGCCATGGCGGAGCTGGTCGCCGATCGACTCGCCGCGGCCGGCGAGGATGTCCTCGAGGTCTCCGCTGCCACGGGCGCGGGGCTCGATGCGTTGCGGTTCCGGCTCGGTGCCCTGGTGGCCGAGGAGCGGGCACGGGTCGGTGTGCGCACCGTGGCGCCGGTCGACGAGGAGGTGGTGCTGCGACCGATGCCGATCGGCGAGGACTTCCGCGTCCAGCGGGGGTCCGACGGCGCCTACCACGTCGTGGGCCGGCGGGTGGAACGCTGGGTGCAGATGCTGCCGCTGGAGGACCGCGGCGCCGTGCGCTACCTCCAGGGTCGGCTCCGTCGCGCGGGCGTGGAGCGTGCTCTGGTCGACGCCGGCGCGCGCACCGGCGACGACGTGGTGATCGCCGAGGCGGTGTTCTCCTTCGAGCCGGAGCTCGACGACCTGCCCGCGGACGAGCGGGCCGCGCTGCTCGCGGGCGAGCAGGATGCGCAGGACGAGGTCGATGGGCAGGCGCCGAGGTGACCGGGCGGTTCGCGCGTCCGAGCCTGGCGGTGATCAAGGTGGGCTCCTCGAGCCTGCGTGGCGCCGACGGGCGCCTCGACCACGGGCAGGTCGCGGCGTTGACCGAGCAGGTCCTGGCAGCGCGTGCCGCCGGCACCCGGGTGGTGCTCGTCTCCTCCGGGGCGGTCGCGGCCGGGATGGGCCTGCTGGGCTACGACCGGCGGCCCCTCGACCTGCCGTCGCTGCAGGCCGCAGCGGCGGTGGGCCAGGGGGAGCTGCTCCAGGCCTACCAGCAGGTCCTGACGCGCCACGGCGCCACCGCCGCACAGATCCTGCTCAGCCAGGACGACTTCGTGCACCGCGGCCGCTACCTCAACGCCCGCACCGCACTGCACCGCCTGCTGGAGCTCGGCGCGCTGCCGATCGTCAACGAGAACGACGCGGTCGCCACCGACGAGCTGTCCTACGGCGACAACGATCACCTCGCCGCGCTGGTGACCTCGATGCTGGACGCGGACCTGCTGGTGCTGCTGTCGGACGTGGCCGGGCTGTACGACCGCGACCCGCGGGATGCGTCAGCGCAGCTGGTCCGCCGTGTCGACGACGTGGCGCAGCTCGACCTCGCCCGCATCGGTGGGGTGGGCTCCTACGTCGGGTCCGGGGGCATGCGCACCAAGGTCGGCTCCGCCCGGGTGGCCGCCGCCTCCGCCGCCCACGCGGTCGTGGCCGATGCCCGCGCGCCGGAGGTGCTCGCGCGGGTGCTGGCCGGTGCCGACATCGGGACGTGGTTCGTCGCTGCCGAGCACCGCGTCGAGGCGCGGCGGCTGTGGATCGGGTACGCGTTGCGGGTCCACGGCCGTGTCCACGTCGACGCCGGCGCTGCCGAGGCCCTGCGCTCGCGGGGGGTCTCGCTGCTCGGCGTGGGCGTGACCCGCGCCGACGGGAGCTTCCGGGTGGGCGACGCCGTCGAGGTGTTGGACCCCGAGGGCGCGGTCGTCGCGCGCGGGTTGAGCAACTACGAGGTCGCGGACGTGGTCCGCCTGGCGGGGCGCAGTACCCGAGAAGCCGCCGCCGAGCTCGGTGCCGGCTACGCCCGTGAGGTGATCCACCGCGACGATCTGGTCGTGCTGGGCTGAGGACAGGCGACGGTCGGCACGCTCAGTCGTCGGAGTCGATCGAGGCCGGGTCGTCGAGCCCCTCCGCGTCCTCGTCGTC
>JAWLFQ010000022.1:0-32451 GCA_041685505.1 Nitriliruptoraceae bacterium | reverse complement strand
GGAGATCAGGTTGCCCGCGGTCGCACGGCGGTCACCGGCGACCACCACACCCTCCCGGGCGACCACGGCGAGCACGGTGGTGCCGTCGACCAGCTGGTGTCGCAGGTCGTCGGGGATCGCCTGCCCACCGGCGAGCACGGGCGGCAACGCCTCGGGCACCAGCTCGCGCAACGCCGCGGAGAAGGAGGCGCGTTGCACGTCGAAGGGGGTGGGTAGGGCCGAGGGCAGGGCGTCGGGCGGGATGCGCACGCTGGACCTCCGGTGGGGCCCGGGAGCGTAACCCCTGGCGCCCTGCCCGGGCTCAATCGTGCCTGGGTCACCGGATCGGCGACACGTAGGCGGCCCGACCGTCCAGCAGGCGAACCTGGCCGTCCCCGTCGACGACCGCCGCCGTCTCGGTGCGCGGGCTGCTGATGAGCACGCCGTCGTCGAGCACCACCGCCCACGCCGGCCCGGCCGCGTCCGCCGGTCCCAGCACCTCCGGCGGCAGCGCGACGGTGTCGGGCTGGCCATCGGGCCGCTGGCGCACGGCCACCGGTCCCTGCGCGCTCTGGCGTACCAACCAGGCGGGCTGCACCCGTGTGCCGTCCTGCGGCTCGATCACCCCGGCGAGCCCCAGCACCGGGCCGTCGCTGGTCGTCGGGGCTGCGATCCGTTCCAACCCGTCGTCCGGTGCCACCGCCCAGGCGCCGTCGGCCTGGCGCACGAGCGCGAGCTCGTACCAGCTGTCGCGCGGGGTCCCGGCGGTGGCGCGGAGCAGGAAACGCTCGTCGTCGAGCTGCACCCAGTCCAGCAGTTCCAGCGATACGCCGGCCTCGGCCTCCAGCGCGAAGGTCGCGTTGTCGCTGGTCGGATCGTCGCTGCCGGGACCGTCCTCCCACCCGACCGTCCGCAGCCGGGCGCCGGAGTCGTCCTGTTCCAGCCACGACAGGCTCGTCCCGTCCGGCGCCCACACCGGCCCGGAGACGTGCAGATCCGCGCCGCCACCCTGTCCGGGCCGATAGGTCGGGTCGTCGACCACCTCGACGGTCAGGTCCCCGCCGTCGAGGCGCAGGATCCTGAGGTCGTACATCCCCTCGGCGGTGGTGATGAGCGCAGCGGTCATCTCCGATCCGTCAGAACCGGGCCGTACCGCGAGCCCGGTCACCGTGGACCCACCTTCTTCCGGGAACGCGTAGGACGCCGCCGTCTCACCGTCGGGAGCGAGGACACGCACCTCGCGTCCCGCACCCACCAGCAGCGCGCCGGTGCCGGCACCGCCTGGGCCCTCGGTCTCCCCCGGCGCACCGGTGCCGTCGTCGGTCGTCGGCTCCCCGCTGCCGTCGGTGGCCGGCGGTTGCTCGGTCTCACCGATGCCGGGAGGTCGATCAGCGACCTCGGGAGCGCTGGCATCGGGCAGCAGCCCGGGCACGATCACCACCGCGGCGATCGCCGCAGCGACACCGACCGTCACCCACGACCAGGCCGTCCGGCGCTGCCGACGGTGGATGCGGCGATCGACCTCCTGCCACAGGTGCGGCGTCGCCTCGACGTCACCAGCGCGTGTTCGCAGGCTGGTGCGCAGACGCTCTTCGATCGGCTCCATCACCGCTCACCTCCCGGGTGGGGGTCCTTGGCCGGGTGCGCCAGGAGCTCCTGCAGCCGTGTCAGGCCACGCGACACCTGGGACTTCACCGTCCCGACCGAGACACCGAGGATCTCGGCGGTCTCGGCCTCGGACAGGTCCTCGTAGTAGCGCAGCACCACCGCCTGGCGTTGCCGCACCGGCAGCCGACCGAGCGCGGACCAGATCTCGTCGTGGTCGGCGGTCTGCTCGTCGATCGTGCGCACGCCACGCACGTCCCCGTCACGGCGGGTCGCCTCACGTCGCTCGAGGTAGCGGCGACGCAGCTTCGAGTTGGCTTCGTTGACCACCGCACGGCGCAGGTAGGCCCCGACGTCACGCACCTCGCCACGCTTCCAGCGCACGTAGACCTTCGCGAAGGCCTCGGCGACGATGTCCTCGGCCTGGTCCGCATCGCTGGTCAGCAGGTAGGCCAACCGCACGGCCCGGCGGTGGTGCGCGTTGAACACGGCGGCGAAGGACCCCTGCTCCACCGCCGCACGGACCATCGTGACCACGGTGCCCTCCTCGGCGTCACCACGGGACGGCCGGATGCCCTACCGGCGCGCCCACACCACCCGACGCGCGCTGACCTCGGCAGGTTGCGAAGGACCCCTGTTGACGTGCGCTGCGCGCACTCGGAACCGCTACGCCTCCACCGGTCGGAAGGGCAGACCCGTGGTGGCAGGACGAGGGGCTACTGCCCGCCCTTCTGGACGTAGCCGCGGACGAACTCCTCGGCGTTGTCCTCCAGCACGTCGTCGATCTCATCGAGCAACTCATCGACGTCGTCGACGACGTCGCGGGACCGGGCGTCCTCGGTCTCGACGGGCTCGTGCTCGACCTCCTCGTCGGGGGCCTGCTCGCCGCCACGTCGCTGGGTCTGACCGCCCTCGCTCATGGTGCACCTGCCTGCCGTCGGGAAACGGCAGCCTATCCCGGACACCTGCGTGTCGAGGGGTGCGTGCGCCTGCGCGGTCACCCGGGACCCGATGCGGGCAGTGGCCTCAGGCCCGCAGGCGCGCCAGCAGCTCCGCGACCGTGTCGGCCTCCTCGAGCAGCTGACCGACCTGTGCCCGTGTTCCCCGCCCGGGCTCCATCATCGGTACGCGTTGGAGGCTGTCCTGATCGGCATCGAGGACCAACGAGTCCCAGCCCGCGGCCACCACCTTGTCGCGGAACCGTCGGATGCACTCACCACGGAACCAGGCGCGGGTGTCCTCCGGTGGGGTGTGGACCGCAGCGTCGACCTCGGCGTCGGTGACCAGGCGTTCCACCCGTCCCCGCGCCGCGAGACGGTGGTAGAGCCCCTTGTCGCGGCGGACGTCGTGGTACTGCAGATCGACCATCTTCAGGCGGTCACTGTTCCAGTCCAGACCGTGCCGCGTCCGGTAGCCCTCGAGCAGCTCGAGCTTGGTCGCCCAGTCGACCCGCCCGGCCAGCTTGCGCGGGTCGTCCTCGGCGGTGAGCAGGACGTCCTCCCAACGTGCGAGCACCTCACCTGCCGCGGCGTCCAGGGGCTGGTCGCGATCCTTGACGTAGCGGCGCACCGCATCGAGGTACCAGCGCTGCAGGCCGATCGGCGTGATGGTCCCGCCCGCCGCCAGGGGCAGCGCCACACGACCGGTGAGGTCGTGGCTGACCGCGTGGAAGGCCGCCACGGGTGCCGCCAACTCCGGGACCGGTGGCAGCGCGTCGTCCTCGATCGCGTCGAGCAGCAGCAGCATCGTGCCCACCTTGAGGAAGGTGGCCACCTCGCACAGGTTCGCGTCACCGTTGATCACGTGCAGCCGGCGGTAGCGGTCGGGATCGGCGTGGGGTTCGTCGCGGGTGTTCATCAGCGGACGCTTCAGCGTGGTCTCCAGCCCGAGCTCCACCTCGAAGAAGTCGGCACGTTGGGTCAGCTGGAAGTCGACCCCACCGTCGAGCTCGCTGCCGATGCGTCCGGCGCCGGTGTACAGGGGACGGCTGACGAAGAAGGGCAGGAGTGCGCGTGTGAGGCGTCCGAAGGGCACCGTGCGCGGCACGAGGTAGTTCTCGTGGGTGCCGTAGGCCGCGCCCTTGCCGTCGGTGTTGTTCTTGTGGATCAACACGCGGCTGCCCGGCGGCAGGCCCGCCACCGCCCGCTCGGCCGCATCCGCCAGGATCAGCTCGCCCGCACGGTCCCACACCACCAACTGCCGCGCGTCGGTGCACTCTGGGGTGGCGTACTCCGGATGGGCGTGGTCGACGTAGAACCGGGCCCCGTTGGTCAGCACGGTGTTCGCGAGCCCGAGCTCGTCGTCGATCATCGGTTCCCCCGGCTCGGGGATGGTGCCGCCGCGGGCGTCGTGCTGGGGTGACTCGTCGGTGTGATCCCACCGCACGTCCCCCTCGCCCACGGCCCGGTAGGCACCCACCACCATCGAGGAGGCGAGCACGGGGTTGACCGGGCTCGGACCGTCCACGGCGATGCCGTACTCGGTCTCGACCCCGACGTACTTCGGGATGCTCATCGCCCGACCCTCACAGGTACTGGCCGGGGTTGACGTTCTCGATGGAGCGACCGGGCGCGTCCTGCCCCGACAGCAGCGTGCGCACGTAGACGATCCGCTCGCCCTTCTTGCCGCTGATGCGGGCCCAGTCGTCCGGGTTGGTCGTGTTCGGCAGGTCCTCGTTCTCGCGGAACTCGTCGCGGATCGCGGTGAGCAGGTCCTCGGTGCGCAGTCCCCGATCACCGGTGTCGAGCAGGCGCTTGATCGCGAGCTTCTTGGCGCGGGCCACCACGTTCTCGATCATCGCCCCGGAGTTGAAGTCCTTGAAGTACAGGGTCTCCTTCTCACCGTTGGCGTAGGTGACCTCGAGGAACTCGTTGTCCGGATCCATCGCGTACATCTTCTGCACCGTGCGATCGATCATGGCCATCACCGCCCGGGCCGGATCGCCGGCGCTGCGGACCTCCTCGGCGGCCAGCGGCAGCCCCTCGTGGAGGTAGATGGAGAACACCTCCCGGGCGGCGTCGGCGTCGGGGCGGTCGACCTTGATCTTCACGTCGAGGCGTCCGGGACGCAGGATCGCCGGATCGATCATGTCCTCGCGGTTGGAGGCGCCGATCACCACCACGTCCTTGAGGCTCTCGACCCCGTCGATCTCCGCGAGCAGCTGGGGCACGATGGTGGTCTCGACATCGGAGGAGACGCCGGAACCTCGGGTGCGGAACAGCGACTCCATCTCGTCGAAGAAGACGATGACGGGGAAGCCCTGCGCGGACTTCTCGCGGGCGCGCTGGAAGATCAGCCGGATCTGGCGCTCGGTCTCGCCGACGTACTTGTTGAGCAGCTCCGGGCCCTTGACGTTGAGGAAGTAGCTGGCGACGTCGGTGCGGCCCGTGCGCTCCGCCACCCGCTGGGCCAGCGAGTTGGCCACCGCCTTGGCGATCATGGTCTTGCCGCACCCGGGCGGGCCGTAGAGCAGGATGCCCTTCGGCGCGCGCAGCTCGTGCTCGACGAACAGCTCGGCGTGGAGGTAGGGCAGCTCCACCGCGTCGCGGATCGCCTCCACCTGGTCGCCCAGGCCGCCGATCTGCTCGTAGGTGATGTCGGGAACCTGCTCGAGGACCAGCTGTTCGACCTCGGCCTTGGGGATGCGCTCGAGGGCGGTGTTGGCACGCGGGTCGAGCAGCAGCGAGTCCCCGGCCTTCAACGGCAGCGAGCGCAGCGGGGTGGCGAGGGTGACGACGCGCTCGTCGTCGGTGTGCCCGACCACCAGCACCCGGCCGTCGTCGAACACCTCGGCGATGGTGACGACCTCACCACGGTCGTCGAACCCACCGACGGCGACCACGTTCATCGCATCGTTGAGCCGGACCTGCTGCCCCGGCTCGAGGGCGGTGACGTCGACCTCGGGGCTGGTGGACACCTCGAGCTTGCGGCCCGAGACCACCACCGTGGCCGTACCGTCCTCGGCGCCGACCCCGAGGTAGGTGCCGTAGGTCTGCGGGGGCGCCGAGAGGCGTTCCACCTCCTCCTTCAAGGTGGTGAGCTGGTCACGGGCGCTGCGCAGGGTCTCCGCGAGCTTCGCGTTCTGCGCCAGGGAGGACTGCAGCTGGCCCTTGGTCTCCAGCAGCCGTTCCTCGAGCACGCGGATACGGGTGGGCGCGGTCGCCAGCCGCCGTCGCAGCAGCTCGGCCTCCTCGCGCAGGACCTTCAGCTCCGCGAGCACCGCGTCCGGGTCGTTCTCGTCCGCGGGCTCGGTGCGCGGCACGGCCGGGGTGTCGTAGGCGGCGCTGCCCGCCGCGAGCGGGTCCGGATCCGCACCCGGGGGTGCCGTACCCGGATCCTCGAAGGACTCCTCCCGGTCGTCGCCGTCCCGCTGTCGACCCACCACGTGGCCTCCTCGCGTCGGAGTGGCGATCGCGCCGGCCCCCACAGGGGGTCGGCAGGTCGCCGCGACGGCGAGTGTACGAGCCGAGCCACGTCGTGGGTCGCGCGCCGCGCCGACGGTGCGCCTGCGCGCACGTGGTGGTCAGCTCGTGATCACGCGGTGGTACTGAGCTCCATGGACGTGTGGTCCTCCAGCCAACTCGCCAGGGTGAGCCCGTCGTCGGTCGCGTTGGCGATGAACTGCGCGTTGGAGGTGATCCCGTCCACCGCCGTCGCCACCTCGGAGACCCGCGAGGCGACGTCAGCCGCCACGGCCCGCTGCTCCTCCACCGCGCTGGCGATCGACTGCTGCGCGGTACGTACCTCGACGATCGCATCGGCGATGGAGGTGATGCGCGCACCGGCGGCAGCGCCGTGGTCCTGGACACCGCCGACGATCTCACCCACCTCGCGCGTGGCGTCCGAGACCTCGGTGGCCAGCTTCTTGACCTCGTTGGCGACCACGGCGAAGCCCCGGCCGGCCTCCCCGGCGCGGGCCGCCTCGATCGTGGCGTTGAGCGCCAGCAGGTGGGTCTGGCGTGCGATGCGGTCGATCAGCTTGAGGACCTCGGCGACCCGCTCGGTCGACGAGGTCAGTTCCCCCATGGCCGTAACCGCCTCGTCCGCACCCTCCGCGGCCCGTTCGACGAGGCGCACCGAGCCCTCGGCCTGCTCTGCGACCTCCTGGACCGCCGTGGCCTGCTCCTCGGTCGCCGCCGCGAGGGCGTTGGCGTGCTCGGTGACCTGCCCGGCCGCGTCCAGGGTGAGCTGCGCCTGCGCGCCGCCCTCGATCAGGGTCCCGGCGAGCTGCTTGCTGACCGCGTGTGCATCCGAGAGGTGGTCGGTGTCGTAGCGCCGACCACGACGCCGGTGGAGGCGCTCCACGAGCTCGGTGGAGATCACGAGGAACTCGCTGCCCGGCTCCAGGGCCTCCTGTGCCTGGCTGCGCCGTCCGGCCAGGCCGTGTTCCAGGGATGCGGCGGCGACACGGTGGAAACGGGCGTGCAGGTCCGTCAACTCGCGGCGCTCACCGGCCTCCAGTACCCCGTCGGTGCCGCCGTGCAGCCATCTGCCGAGGTCGCACCGGTCGTCGAGGCGGGCGTTCTCCGGCACCAGGTCGACCGGGTGGCCCTCGGCCGCCCGGTGCAGATGCAGCTTCCACATCCCGTGCTGGGCGATGACCGTGGTCAGGAAGCGGTCGAGCTCGTGCGCAGTGGCCTGCATCGTCGGCCTCACGGATCGGGGGCTGGTACCAGGTCGGTTGACCCGTCGGCGGACTCGGGCCGGACTTCAGCACTCGCCGCGCAGCCCGCACCGGCGAACGGACGGGGCCGGCCCCTGCGCACACCTCGACGGTCGGGCATGCTCGGCGCGTCGAACCGCACCGTGCCTGACACCGGAGGACCCTGTGAGTCGGACCGTGGAGCTGCTCACCACCATCGGTGCCGGCGCCTTCGGTGCCGTCCTGGCGGTGACGGTGATCGGCGCGAGCCTGGCGCTGGCCATCCCGGGCGTGCTGGCCGTGGCGCTCATCGCGACGGTGACCACCGGCGCAGGCAGGAGCTGAGCGCAGCGCTACGCCGGGCCCTGCGGGCTGTCGCCACCCCCGTGCTCTGCAGCACCACCGGCCGGCCTGCGGGCGTGGTCGCTGGCCTCCCAGTCCACCGAGCCGCCGGTGTCCGCCTTGCGGCGCCGACGTGCGGGTCCGCCGGCAGCGCGCTCGGGGACACGCCGGGCCGTGGTCAGGAAGGCGGTGTGCGCCACCATGCGGTGGGCCGGCCGCACCGCCAGCCCGTCGACGTCCCAGGGGCGGACGAGGGTCTCGCTGGTGCGAACCTGGGCGAAGCGTCCGGTCTCCCACAGCGCGTCGCTGACCCGCATCACCTGAGGCACACCGGGCGTGTAGGTGCACACGATGCCCCCCGGAGCGAGCACCTCGGCGACCGCGGTGACCGCCGACCACGGCTCCAGCAGGTCGAGCACGACCCGGTGCGCGCGCCGACCGGCCATCCCGTCGACCACGTCGTCGACGACCAGCTCCCAGTTGTCCGGTGCGCCACCGTGGAAGCGCTCGACGTTGCGCCGTGCGATACGGGCATGGTCCTCGCGCCGCTCGAAGGACACCACCTGCCCGCTGGGGCCGACCGCGGCGAGCAGCGCCAGGGTCAGGGCGCCCGAGCCCGCACCGGCCTCCAGCACCGTGGCACCGGGGCGGATGTCGGCCAGCGCGACGATCATCGCCTGGTCCTTGGTGTAGACCACCTGGGCGCCGCGCTTCATCTTCAGCACGAAGTCCTCGCGCGTGGGCCGCAGCACCACCACCTCCATGGCCTTGCTGGTGCGGATCGCGCTGCCCTCCACCGCGCCGATGATGGCGTCGTGCTCGACCAGGCCGCCGTGACTGTGCCACTGCGCCCCGTGTTCGAGCTCCACCAGGTAGCGGCGCCCCTTGCGGTCGAGCAACAGCACCAGCTCGCCTGCCGCCAGGGGGGCATCGGCACCCGGCAACACCGGTGGGACAGCCATCAACGCGCTCCACTCAGCAAGGGCAGTGCCTGCATGATCAGCTCCCGTTGGCGACAGAAGGCGCACACCTCACCCGTGGTCGGCATGCCGCAGCTGCCGCAGGCGCCGAGCTCGACCTGGGCTTCCGCGTGCGGATCCACCAGCCGGTCCTGCCGTTGGTAGAACCCGAACAGGAACTGCGCCTTCAGCCCCGGGGAGGCGGCTTCCAGAACGTCGAAGGCGGCCTTGAGCTCATGCCCGGTGTTGCCGTCGACCAGGGGGCACTCCTCGACCACGTAGTCGATGCCGCGCACCACGCAGTAGGCGGCGCTCTCCCGCTCGGACAACCGGTACATCGGCTTGATCTTGCGGACCTGGTTGGCACCGGTCGCCGGCAACACCGGATGCTGGCGCGCGAGGAAGGACTCCTGCCACCGCAGGACGTTGCCGAGCAGCGTCGCCGCCTCGTCGTCGAGGTTGTGGCCGGTGACCACCACGTCGTAGCCGTGGTCGACGGCCACCTTGTTGAAGGCGTAGCGCTTGGACAGCCCGCACACCCCGCAGGTCGAGCGGCCCGCGGCACCGGCCCCGGTCGGCGTGGTGTAGCCGTACTCCTCGGCGAGCTCCACCACGTGCAGCTGCAGACCCCGATCGGCCGCGAAGGCGGTGCAGACCTCGCGGCTGCGGCTCGAGTAGCCACCGATGCCCAGCCCGACGTAGAGCCCATCCACCCGGTAGCCCATGGCCGACAGGGCGTCCCACAGCGCCAGGGAGTCCTTGCCACCCGACACCGCCACCAGCAGCCGGTCGTCGTAGGAGCACATCCGCTCCCCCGCCGGCAGGCCAGGCGGATGATCGATGGCCTTGCGGATCTGCTGCTGTACGTGATCGGCGAGGTGGGTGGCGCACCATGCGGCGCGGTGGCGTCGCTCCTCGAGCACCGCTGGTGCACGGCACACCGCGCAGCGCGGTGGGCCCTCCGCGCCGCCGCTGATCACGGGCCGCACCTCGACCTCGGCGTCAGCCGGCAGCAGGTGCTCGGCGGTGACCAACTCGCGGTCGTGGAGCACCAGGACGGTGTGGGCGAGGACGTCGAGGTGGTCGAGGAGCTCCGCCACGGTGCAGGGGCCCTCGACCTCCACGGTGCGGTCGGGGTTACGGAGACGGACACGCATGCGCACACCTCCAGCGCGGTGGTCGTGGGTCGCTCGGGGGTCGCAGGAGGCGCTCAGCAGTCCTCCGCGCCCAGCAGGGGCGTGGTGCCGATGGTCGCGGGCAGCTCCACGGGCGCACCCTGACGCAGGGTCACCGGTGTCCCCCGCACGTCGATCGTCAGCTCCCCCTCGCCGGCGATCATCTCGAAGGTGAAGGTGTCGTGGGTGAGATCGACGACCAGCTTCCGGTCGTGGAAGCGCAGGGGGAAGCGCAGGCGATCCCAGGGCCGTGGCAGCCGCGGGTCGAAGGACAGCTCACCGCGGTAGTCGCGCAGCCCCCCGAAGCCGTAGGCCAGGGTCATCCACACCCCGCCGACGGAGGCCACGTGGACCCCGTCGACGACGTTGCCGGACACATCGGCGAGGTCCATCAACAGGGCGTACTGGAAGTACTCCAGCGCCTTGCGTTCGTAACCGACCTCCGCCGCCAGGATGGCCTGGACGCAGGCGGACAGGGAGGAGTCCCCGGTCGTGAGCGGGTCGTAGTAGTCGAAGTTCCGGCGCTTCTGCTCCAGGGAGAACTCGTCGCCGAGCAGCACCATCGCCAGCACCACGTCGGCCTGCTTGATGACCTGGTGGCGGTAGATGACCAGGGGGTGGTAGTGCAGCAGCAGCGGGTACTTGTCGGTCGGGGTGGACTGGAAGTCCCAGCGCTCCTTCTCGAGGAAGTTCGCGTCCTGCGGGTGGATGCCGCGGTCGGCGTCGTAGGGCACGTACATGGCATCGGCTGCCCGCTGCCAGCGCAGCACCTCCTCGCTGGCCAGTCCGGTGGTGTGCTCGAGGGCGGCGTAGGCGTCCGGTTGCTCCTCGCGCAACCACAGCACCGCCTCCGCGGCGTACCGCAGGTTCGCGCGCGCCATCATGTTGGTGAAGGCGTTGTCGTTGACCACGGTGGTGTACTCGTCGGGGCCGGTCACCCCGTGGATGTGGAAGGCGTCGTCGGCGGGGCTGAAGAACCCGAGCCCCGACCACATCCGGGCCGTCTCGACCAGGATCTCCGCACCGACCTCGGTGAGGATCTGCTTGTCCCCACGGACGTTGACGTAGTGGCGGATGGCGTGGGCGATGTCGGCATCGATGTGGTACTGCGCCGTGCCTGCGGCGTAGTAGGAGGAGGCCTCCTCCCCGTTGATCGTGCGCCAGGGGAACAGCGCCCCGTCCTCGCTCAGCTCGCGCGCGCGCTCGCGGGCCAGGGGCAGCATCGAGTGGCGGAAGCGCAACAGGTTGCGGGTCACGCGGGGTTCGGTGTAGGTCAGGAAGGGCGTGACGTAGACCTCGGTGTCCCAGAAGTAGTGGCCCTCGTAGGCCTGACCCGTCAGGCCCTTGGCGGGGATGCCGGTGGTCTCTGCCCGGGCGGAGGCCTGGGCCAGCTGGAAGATGTTCCAGCGGATGGCCTGCTGCACCCGCGGTGGACCCTCGACCTGGACGTCGGAGCGCTCCCAGTAGTCGGTGAGGAAGTCCCGCTGCGCGGCCTCGAGGGCCCCGTAGCCCTCGGTCATCGCGCGGTCGAGGGTGCGCCACCCCCGGTCGACCAGCTCCATGGCAGGCACGTTGCGGGAGCTGTGGTAGGTCATGAACTTGGTGATACGGATGGGCACGCCCGCCCGGGCGTCGACGGTGAACACCACCTTGCCGAGATCGTCGCTGGCGGAGCGCTGGGCCCGCCAGGGGTTGTCGGTCTCCATCACGTGGTCGACCCCCACGCCCAAGGTCATGCGCGAGTTGGTCGTGCGGTAGCCGTTGACGATGCGGTGGCCGTCCTCGGAGATCCCCCGGCTGTGCAGCACCCGCTGTCCGAACCCACGTGAGCGCCGCGGGTCGCTGCCGTTGTTGCCGCGCGGCTCGTCCTCCGCGCGGGCGTCCTGGCGGTTGAGCAGCTGCGAGGAGACCACCACCGGGGCGTCGGCATCGACCTCGAGCTCGTAGGAGATGGCACCGAGGTGGCGGTGGACGAAGGACACCAGCCGCGAGGTGCGCAACGTCACCTTCTTGCCCGACGGCGTGGACCAGGTCAGGGTCCGACGCAGGATCCCCTCGCGGAAGTCGAGGCTGCGCTCGTAGTCCACGAGCCGCGCGGTCGGCAGGAACAGGGGCTCGTCGTCGACGTAGAGCTTGAGCAGGGTGGCATCGGGGCAGTTGACGATCGTCTGCCCGGTCCGGGCGAAGCCGAAGGCCTCCTCGGCGTGCACGATCGGCCACGTCTCGTGGAAACCGTTGACGAAGGTGCCGGGCTCGATCGCCGGACGTCCCTCCTCGAAGGTGCCGCGCATCCCCAGGAAGCCGTTGCCCAGGGCGAAGATGGTCTCCGCGTTGCCCATCCAGCGGTCCGAGTATCCCCGCTCCACCAGCCGCCACTCGTCGGGTGGGAAGAGGTGCTCGGGTGGCAGGCGGAGCTCGCGGGGGATCATGCGTCGACCTCGAGAACGTGCGGGCGGGGGCACGCGACCACGCACCCTGAGCGGTGCGCCAACGCTACACGCGGCGGCAGGTCACTGCGCCCGCGGTGACCGCGGGCCGGCGCTCGCCGAGGCTCAGTAGGACGCCTGGCAGAAGCCGTGGTTGCAGTAGCCACCCGGGTGTTTCGAGAGGTACTGCTGGTGTTCCGCCTCGGCCCAGTAGAGGCCGTCCAGCGGCTCGACCGTGGTCGTGATCGGCGCGCTGATCCCGGCGTCGCGCAGGCGTTGCTGGTAACGGTCGCGGCTCGCGGTCGCCGCCGTGGCCTGCTCCGGCGAGGTGGCCAGCACGACCGAGCGGTACTGGGTACCGACGTCGTTGCCCTGGCGCATCCCCTGGGTGGGGTCGTGGTTCTCCCAGAAGGTGGCGAGCAGGGTGTCCAGCGACACCACGGAGGGGTCGTAGACCGCGCCGGCGATCTCCGCGTGACCGGTACGGCCCGTGCAGACCTCCCGGTAGGTGGGGTTGGGCGTGGAGCCGCCGGCGTAGCCGACGAAGGTCGTCCATACCCCGTCGAGCTGCCAGTAGAGGCGCTCCGCACCCCAGAAGCAGCCCATGCCCACCACCAGCAGCTCGTGGCCCTCGGGCCACGGAGGGGTGATCGGACGCCCGTGGACATGGTGGGCCTGCGGGACCTCGAGGGGGGTGTCGCGCCCCGGGAGGGCGTCCTCGGCGGCGACGACCGTCGCCGGTGGCCGGGCGAAGAGCATCTCGAACCTCCATACGGGCGGGGTGGGTGCAGGGCGTTCGTCGCTGTGCGCCCCCGCGGACGCTCACGCGTCCTTGAGCGTGCGCAGCACGTAGTGGAGGATGCCGCCGTGGCGGTAGTAGGTCGCCTCTCCCGGGGTGTCGATCCGCACCCGAGCCTCGAAGGTGGTCGCGCGGCCCTGCGGGTCGTGGGCCGTGACCGTGACCGTCGGGGGGATGCCGCCCTCGTTGAGCGCCTCCACACCGGTGATGTCGAAGGACTCCTCGCCGGTCAGGCCGAGGTCCTCGGCGCTGTGTCCGTCGGGGAACTCGAGCGGAAGGACGCCCATCCCGATGAGGTTGGAGCGGTGGATGCGTTCGAAGGAGGTCGCGATGACGGCGCGGACCCCCAGCAGCAGCGTGCCCTTGGCGGCCCAGTCACGCGAGGAGCCGGAGCCGTACTCCGCCCCGGCGAGGACCACCAGCGGGGTGCCTTCGGCGTGGTAGTGCTGCGCAGCCTCGTAGATCGAGGTCACCTCACCGTCGGCGGTGAAGTCGCGGGTGAAGCCACCCTCGGTTCCCGGTGCGAGCTCGTTGCGCAGCCGGATGTTGCCGAAGGTGCCGCGGATCATGACCTCGTGGTTCCCGCGGCGCGAACCGTAGGAGTTGAAGTCCCGTCGCTGGACACCGTGTGCGGTGAGGTAGTCCCCAGCCGGGCTCTCCAGCTTGATGGCACCCGCCGGTGAGATGTGGTCGGTGGTGACCGAGTCACCGAGCTTGGCCAGCACCCGGGCACCGGTGATGTCGGCGACCGGGGCGGGCTCGGCGGTCATGCCGTCGAAGAAGGAGGGCTTGCGGATGTAGGTCGAGTCGGCATCCCACTCGAAGGTGTCGCCCTCGGGGGTGGGCAGTGCGCGCCAGGTGTCATCGCCGTCGAACACCGCGGCGTACTTCTCGTCGAACATCGACGTCTGCAAGGCCTGGTTGACGACCTCCTGGACCTCGGCGGGCGACGGCCAGATGTCCGCCAGGGTGACGGGCTGGCCATCGTCACCGGTCCCGAGCGGCTCGTTGAACAGGTCCAGGTCCATCGTGCCCGCCAGGGCGTAGGCCACGACCAGCGGTGGTGATGCGAGGTAGTTCATCTTCACGTCGGGGTTGATGCGGCCCTCGAAGTTGCGGTTGCCGCTGAGCACCGAGACCACGGCCAGATCGTGCTCCTGCACCGCGGTGCTGATCTCGGGGATCAGCGGCCCGGAGTTGCCGATGCAGGTGGTACAGCCGTACCCGACGAGGTTGAAGCCGAGCTTGTCGAGGTAGGGCGTGAGCCCCGCACGGTCGTAGTAGTCCATGACGACCTTGGAGCCCGGTGCCAGGGTGGTCTTGACCCAGGGCTTGCGCTCCAAGCCCCGTTCCACGGCGTTCTTCGCCAGCAGGGCGGCCGCGATCATCACGCTGGGATTGGAGGTGTTGGTGCAGGAGGTGATGGCCGCGATGGTCACCGCACCGTGGTCGAGCTGGAAGCTGGTCCCATCGGCCAGGGTGACCTCGGTGGGCCTGGTCGGACGCGACGGGGCGGTGCGCGCGGGCGGAGGTGCCGGCGCGGGTGAACCGTCGTCGGGGGCGGTGCCGGGTGCGGACACCGGGTCCGAGGCGGGGAAGGTCCGGTCCAGGCCGGCGTCGAGCCCGACGGGTGCCGCCTCGTCGTCGGCGTAGTCCCGCAGCGCGAGCCGGAAGGCGTCCTTGGCCTCGGCGACCGAGACCCGGTCCTGGGGGCGCTTCGGGCCCGCCAGGGACGGTTCGATGGTGGACAGATCGAGGGTGAGCGACTCCGAGTAGTCGGCCTCGCGGTCGGGGTCGTGCCACAGTCCCTGCGCCTTGGCGTAGGCCTCGACCAGCGCCACCTGCTCCTCGGAACGACCCGTGAAGCGCAGGTAGGTCAGCGTCTCCTCGTCGATGGGGAAGATGGCCGCGGTGGAGCCGTACTCCGGCGACATGTTGCCGATCGTGGCGCGGTTGGCCAGCGGCACCGCTGCCACACCGGGGCCGTGGAACTCCACGAACTTGCCCACCACCCCGTGGTCTCGCAGCATCTGGGTGATGGTGAGCACCAGGTCGGTGGCCGTGGCCCCCTCGGGCATCTCGCCCTCGAGCTTGAAGCCCACGACCCGTGGGATCAGCATCGACACCGGCTGACCGAGCATCGCGGCTTCCGCTTCGATGCCGCCGACCCCCCAGCCGAGCACACCCAGCCCGTTGACCATGGTGGTGTGGGAGTCGGTACCCACCAGCGTGTCGGGGTAGGCCCGGCGCACACCGTCGGCGTCCTCCGCGCCGAACACGACCCGCGCCAGGTACTCGATGTTGACCTGGTGCACGATCCCGGTCCCGGGTGGGACGACCTTGAAGTTCTCGAAGGCCTCCTGCCCCCACCGCAGGAAGGCGTAACGCTCGCGGTTGCGCTGGTACTCCAGTTCGATGTTGCGCTGCAGGGCGTCACCGACACCGAAGACGTCCGCGACCACGGAGTGGTCGATCACCAGCTCCGCGGGCACCAGCGGGTTGATGCGCGCGGGGTCACCGCCGAGCTCCGCCATGGCCTCGCGCATCGCGGCGAGGTCCACCACCGCCGGCACCCCGGTGAAGTCCTGCAGGATCACGCGGGCGGGGGTGTACTGGATCTCCGTGGCGGGCTGCGCAGCGGCATCCCAGGCCGCCAGCGCACGGATGTCGTCCGCGGTGACGCTGACCCCGTCCTCGTTGCGCAGCAGGTTCTCGAGCAGGACCTTCAGGCTGAAGGGCAGCCGCTCGGCGCCCTCGACCGCGTCCAGCCGGAAGATCTCGTAGGTGTGCGCACCCACGGTCAGGTCGGCACGGGCATCGAAGCTGTCCATCGGTGTGCTCCCGGATCGGTGCTGGGGGCGAGGCGGACCGGCGAACCTAGTCGAGGTCGTACGCCTCCTCGTCGGTGCGCGCGCGGTACCGCCGACAGGTCACGGCCGGCACCGGTTGCGCGGTCCGGTCCGAGGTGTAGCTTAACCGTCTCCGTTATGCACTCCGCAGCCTGCGTGCCGGGCAGGATCGAGACGAACGGGGCGAGCGGTGGAGAGCACAGGCCAGGTGCGCGCGGACAGCGGGCGGTCCGCGCACGCGACCAACGAGCCGGTGGTGATCACCGGCGATGTCGTCACCTCCCGTCGCTACCGGGACCGCAAGGAACTGCTGGCGGGGCTGGACGCGGCTTTGGCCGCCGTGGAGGGCGCGAGCCGCAGCCTCGTCGAGCTGCGGCGCATCGACGCCGACGTGTTCCTGGGGGCCTACGCGGACGTCGGGAGCGCAGCGGCGGCGGCGCTGCGGGTACGCCTGGCCACCGACGGACTCGTCCTCGCCACGGTGACGGGGACCACGGAGGCGGTCGAGCTCCGCCTGGGGATGGGTGTGGGGCCGGGCTGGCGGGTCGCAGCCGGGGGCGAGCAGCGCGCGTCCTCGGCGCTCGACCGCGCCGCCAGCCTGGCACGCGCCGCGCTGGCCGAGGCCGAGGAGCTGCCGTCCTCACGTCGCTGGCCGGACTCGCTGCGCAGCCGCTGCCGTGCGTGCGACCCTCTGCTCGAGGGCGCGATCAACGCCCACCTGCTGCTCCAGGACCAGCTGCTCGCACGGCTCGATGCCCGCGACCGGCGTGCCCTGACGGGGCTGCTCGACGGCGAGCGGCAGGTGGATGTCGCCGCTGCGCTGGGTGTCTCGCAGCCCGCGATCGCGCGCCGTATCCGGGTACGCGGCAGCCTGGCGCTGCACCGGGCGCTGTTGGAGCTGCAGCGGGCCACCCGGCCACCGGACAGCGGCGACGCCGGCACCTAGGCTGCCGCCCGAACCTCACCGTATCCTGAGAAGGGGCACCTATGGCAACCCTCGCCCTCGTGCGGCACGGCCAGTCGTTGTGGAACCTCGAGAACCGCTTCACCGGGTGGGTGGACGTCCCGCTCACCCCCAAAGGCGAGGAGGAAGCGACCAAGGCGGGTGAGCGCCTCAAAGGGCGCCACTTCGATGTCGCCTACACCTCGTCGCTGAGCCGTGCCCAGGAGACGCTGCGCATCATCATGGAGGTCGCCGGCTTCGATGACCTGCCGGTGATCCGCGACCAGGCGCTCAACGAGCGCCACTACGGCGACCTTCAGGGCCTGAACAAGGCGGAGACCGCCGAGCGCTACGGCAAGGAGCAGGTCCACACCTGGCGCCGTTCCTACGCGACCCCGCCCCCGAACGGCGAAGCGTTGAAGAACACCGCGGAACGGACCCTGCCCTTCTTCGAGCGCGCCATCCTCGGCGACATCAAGCTCGACAAGGACGTGCTGGTCGTCGCCCACGGCAACTCCAACCGCTCCATCGTCATGCAGCTCGACGACCTCGACGAGGAGGGTGTGCTGTCACTGGAGCTGGGCACGGGCGTGCCGTTGGTCTACGACCTGGCAGAGGACGGCTCGGTGCGGGACAAGACCATCCTCGAGTGACGCGCTGACGACCGGTGCCGGTGGGCCTGGCTGCAGCGCCCGCGCCGCTGGGGCCGGGCCCGTCGATACCCTCGCGCCGAGCCTTTCGAGGAGCGCTGTGATGCCCGAGCCCGCACGCCCCGGTACCGGTTGGGGTGTCCTGCACCTGTTCCTGCGCGTGGACCACGCCGCTGTGGGACAGCTGGCGCAGCACGCCGCCAAGGAGGTCGTCGCGACCCTCGAGGCCTGGCAGGACCGCCTGCAGCTGCACCTGTTCTCCGGGATCGGGCACAAGGCCGACATCATCGCCATGGCGCTCAGTGACGACCTCTCGGAGCTGCGCGCGCTGCAGACCGCCCTCACCGCCACCGAGGCAGCCCCCGCGCTCACCCTGGTGGACTCGTACCTGTCGCTGACCGAGGGCAGCGAGTACACCGACACCCCGGAGCGCTACCGCCAGCAGATGGCGGACAAGGGCGTGGAGGGCGAGGATCTCGACCGCCGCGTCGAGCAGTACGCCGAGCGCATCGCGGCCTACACGGAGTCGAAGCTGCACCCCCAGATGCCCGACTGGCAGCTGTTGTGCTTCTACCCGATGTCCCACCGGCGCGAGGGCGCGGACAACTGGTACGCCCTCGACTACGAGGAGCGCAAGCGGCTGATGGGCGAGCACGGCCGCTCCGGCCGTGCCTACACCGGGAAGGTGCTGCAGCTGGTCAGCGCATCCACCGGCCTCGACGACTGGGAGTACGCCGTCAGCCTGTTCGCCCACGACCTGGCCGACATCAAGTCCATCGTCTACACCCTGCGCTACGACGAGGCGTCGGTGCGCTACGCGGAGTTCGGGCCCTTCGTCATCGGCATCCGGCGTTCTCCCGCCGAGCTGGTGGAGGAGATCGGCCTCGCCCCCGCGCGGTGACCGTGGACGTGCTGGCCCACCTCGCCGGCCACCGCGCGGGCGACCCGGTCGAAGCGGCCAGCCTGGCGCGGACGCGGGCGCTGGTGGCCTGGCTGCCGGCACCCCTCGACGAGCACGCCGACCCCACCCACGTGACCGGCTCTGCGATCGTGCGGGACGGTGCCGGGCATGTGCTGCTGCACCGGCACAAACGGCTCGGACGCTGGCTCCAACCGGGTGGACATCTCGACCCCGGGGAGACCCCCTGGGAGGCCGCGGTGCGCGAGACCCGGGAGGAGACCGGTGTCGATGCCGTGCATCCGGCCGGCCGGTCGCCGACGCTGGTGCACGTGGACGTCCACGAGGGCCCGCGTGGCCACGTCCACCTCGACCTGCGGTACCTGCTGTGTGCCGACAGCGAGGTGGCGCTGGCGCCTGCACCGGGAGAGTCCCCGGACGTGGCCTGGTGGTCCGCGGCGGAGGCAGCGCGGCTCACCGACGCCTCGACGCGTGCGGCCATGGCCGCGGCAGCGCGGCTGGCGAACCGCTAGCCGCCGGGTAGCTGCTCCGGCCGCGCAACGACCCAAGGCGGGATCGTCCCAAGAGCGAGTGCGGCGGCACCGTGGAGCCCTGCCATCGCACCGAGCGTGCTGACCTGCACCTCGGGAACGGAACCCAGTAGGTCCCGGGTGGCGCTGCGAACCCGAGCAACGATCGACGGTGCCGCACCGATCCCACCGGTGAGCACGACCACGGCGGGGTCCACCAGCGCCTGCAACGCGAGGATCGTGACGGCGACCTGCCGTGCGAAGGTGCTCAGCACCGCATCGGCGTCAGCGCGTACCACGAGCTCCTCGACGGTGGCGACGTGCACGCTCCCACCCGAGGCGTGGTAGGCGCGGAGCAGTCCGACGCTGCCGATGGCCCGCTCCAGCGTTCCCTGCTGCCGGTCCGTCGCGTCCCAGGGATCACCGAACAGGGGCAGGTCCGCGATCTCCGCCGCCAGCCCACGCGATCCTCGTAGCAGCTGCCCGTGGCTGATGATCCCGGCGCCGACGCCCGTTCCGAGGGAAAGGACCACGAGGTCGTCGGTGCCCGCTGCCTGGCCGGCGACCCGCTCGCCGAGAGCCGCGAGGTTGACGTCGTTGTCCACGCGTACCTCTGCCGACAGGCGCCCAGCGAGAAGCTCGTGCATCGTCGTTCCCTCGGCCGCGGGGATGTTCTGGCACCGGGTGACCAGCCCCGTGTGGCGATCGACGACACCGGGCATCCCGAGCCCGACGATGCGCGCCTTCGACGTTGCCCCGCCTCGGTCGTCGCAGCGTTCGACAGCCGCCATGATCGCGTCGAGCAGCGCCGACAGATCCTTGGTCGGGGTCGCGACATCGACGGCTGGTTGCAGGCGGCCCTCCGGTGCGAGCCGTGCCGCCCGGATCTTGGTCCCACCGAGGTCGATCGCGACCCGGTCCGCACCATCACTCACCGAACTGCTCGTCGGTCGCGCTGGAGGCGCGGTCATCCGGCCGGATCCGGGCAGCCACCCCCCGCGTGATGCATCACCGGCTCCGTCCGGCACGCGGGTCCCAGGTGCCCTGAGCGACCTGCGGGACGTAGTCGTCCAGATCGATGGCCGCGAGGTCGACCGTCCTCCTGGACTCGGCGGAGAGGTAGGCCGCCATCATCAGCTCCGTCACCACCAGACCGTCGTGGATGGTCTCGCGCGGAGTGCGTCCCGCACCGAAGGACTCGACCATGTGGCGGTTCTCACCGGTGTAGCCGTAGGTCATCGCCTCATCCTCGAGCAAGGGCATGAGCCCCTGCTCGGAGTTCTGCTTCTCCACGAGGTCCTCGCCCTGGTCACCCTGCAGCGCACGGCTGAGGAAGATGCGCGCGGGGGTGTCGAGGGTGTTGACCTGCGCGGAGTACTCGGGGCCGAGAAGCTCGAAGGACAGGCGCAGACCCGCACCGACGTAGCTCCAAGAGGTGGTCGCCTCCGCGATCACCAGATCGCCATCACCGTTCCGGAACTCGACCGTTGCATGGGCGTAATCCTCGGCCGGGTGACGGTGGTAGTCCAGTTCGCCGGGATAGGTGGCCTCCAGCTGATCGGCGTAGCGCTCGCGGGTCCACTTCAGCCCAGCGATGCTGGCGCTCACCGACAACGGGGTGAGCCAGGTGGCGGCGTCCCGACCGGGAGGCGTCAGCAGGTAGCGGCTGGCCTCGATCGAGTGGCACATCATGTCGCTGAGGACACCACCACCTTGTAGCTGCGCGTTCCAGAACCACGCCCGGTGCGGGCCGGAGTGCTCTTCCGCGCTCCGTGCCAGATAGGGCGCGCCAGCCAGGCTCGCGCCGCGGGCCCACACGATCTCCTTCGCCCGCCCGAGTCCCGGTGCGAAGACCTGGTTCTCGAGGTAGCCCGCCTCGAGCCCGGCTGCTTCGATCGCGCTCACCACCCGCTTGGCCTCCGCCACGGTGCGCGCGAGCGGCTTCTCCACCGCGATACCCCTCAGCTCGGCACGGCCGGCGCTGACCTCCTCGCAGATACGCTCGATCGTCTCGACACGCACGTGGTTGGGCGTGGTGACCCACACGGCGTCCACCCGGGGGTCCCGTACCAGTTCGGCCAGATCGTCGGTGATCGTCGGGTCGCCGACACCGAGTTCGCGGCACCGCTCAGCCAAGGCCCGTGCCGTGCCGTCGTTGCGGCTCTGGATGGCGACGATGTCGCCGCCTCGAACCCCCGTCCAGCTCTGTGCGTGGAAGTTGGCGATGAAGCCGCTCCCCACGATGCCTATGCCCAGGTTGTCGGTCACGTCACTGCCTTTCCCTTGCGGTGGCTACTGCCGGAGTCGCCGCTGGCGCCCGTACAGCGACAGCAGCACGATGAGGATCACCCCGTTGACGATCTGGCGACCGGCCGCCGGGATGTCGAGCACGATCAACAGGTTGCGCATGGTCTGGAGCACCACGGCACCCACCGCGGTCCCCAGGTAGCCGCCGATGCCCCCTGCCAGGGTCGTCCCGCCGATCACCACCGCGGCTATCGATATGAGCTGGTACTGATCTGCGAGGTTGATGGAGGCCGCGCCGGCGAAGCCCAACAGCATGATCCCCCCGAGAGCGGCGTACAAGGAGGAGGCCACGTACAGCAGCACGAGGTTGCGCTGGACGTTGATACCCGACAGGAAGGCGGCCTCGCGGTTGGCGCCGAGGCTGTAGACCCGTCTTCCGAAGGTCGTGCGCCGCAGCAGCCAGATCGTGGACACCGCGACGATCAACCAGATCCAGACCGACCCGCGCACGCCCCCGAGCACGGTGCCATTGACGACCTGGCTGAGCACCGCCGGCGCACGTCCCTCTGGCTGTCCGCCCGAGTACACCCGGATGACGCCGGTCACCACGCCGACCATACCCAGGGTCATCACCAGGGGCGGGATGCGGAGGTAGGCCACGCCGATGCCGTTGGCAAGCCCGATCAGGCCGCAGTACGCGAGAGCTGCCACGATCGCAAGCAGCAACCGCTCGTCCTGGCCCTGGCTGACCTGGGCGACCACGACCGTGGAGAAGGTCGCGATCTTGCCGACCGAGAGGTCGATCCCCTCGCCGCCTCCCAGGATGACGATGGTCTGACCAGCGGCGATCACGCCGAGGAACGCGGCGATGCGCAGGGTGTTGACGAAGGAGCCGTAGGAGGCGAACCCTGGGGCGAGGACGTTGCCGGCGGCGAAGAGCGCGAGCAGCACCAGCAGGGAGAGGACCACGGGGTTGCGCAGTAGGGCGCGGGGTTCGGAGAGCTGGGCACGGGTACGGAGCGTGGCGAGGTTCATCGGCTCCTCCTCCGACCGGACCACAGTCCGGCCAGCGCCAGAGCGAGGATCACCAGCAGACCGTCGATCAACTGACGGACGTCCGTCGGCGGCCGCAGTGCGACCAGCAGGCTCGTCAGCAACTGCAGCACCAGCACCCCGACGATGGTGCCGCCAGCGCCACCGGCGCCTCCCGAGAGACGGGTCCCGCCGATCACCAGGGCCGCGATCGATGCCAGGGTGAGCCCTCCGCCTGCGAGCGCGTCGGCGGACCCGGAGTTCGCGAGCATGGCGAAGGAACCGATCGATGCGTAGGCACCGCCGATGACGTAGGTCAGCACCTGCACGCGTGCCACCCGTACCCCCGTGGCGAAGGCGGCCTGTTCGTCACCGCCGACGGCATAGACGTGGCGCAGCAGCCGTGTGCGCTTCAGCACGAGCCAGCTGAGACCGATCAGCAGCAGCAGCCACGCGGCGTTGGGGGCACCGAGGAAGGCGCCCCGGTAGCCGAGCACGATCACGTCCGGCATGCGCGGTGCGGCTGCGGTGCCGGGTGGCAGGACGTAGAGCGCCAGCCCTGCCCACACGAAGCTCGTCGCGAAGGTCGCCACGATGGGTTGCAGACGGATGACAGCGACCAGCAGACCGTTGACCAGACCGCAGGCGGCGCCGGTCGCCAACCCCGTGAGGAGCGCGGCCGGCAGTCCCCAGGGTTCGACGACCGACACGGTGACCACGCTGGACAGGGTGGCGATGACCCCGATGGAGAGATCGATGCCACGGCCGAGCACGATGACGGTCTGACCGACCGCAACGGCCGCCAGCGGGATGACGTTCGCGAAGATGGACCGGAGGTTGAAGGCGGTGAGGAAGTTGTCGGCGACGATCAGGTTGGCGAAGAGGGTCGCCACGAGCAGCGCGACAGCGGTGGCGATCGGGAGCCGGCCCCGCAGCAGCCAGGTGCGGGCGTCACGCAGCAGCGTGGTCGTTGGTGGCAGGGTCGGGGTGTTCATGTCGCCGCGACCTGGAGCGAGTCCGCGATCAACCGTTCCCTCGTCAGCTCCCCGCCGGCGAGCTCGCTGACGACGCGGCCCTCGAAGAACACGAGCACGCGGTGGCTCAGCGCCAGTAGCTCGTCGTCATCGCTGGAGTTGAGCAGGACGGCCACACCACGCTCGGTCAGCGCCGTGATCACCTCGTAGAGCTCCGCCTTGGCGCGCACGTCGATGCCCTTGGTCGGGTCGTCGAGCAGGACGACCCGCGGATCGGTCAGGAGCCACTTGCCGACCACCACCTTCTGCTGGTTGCCGCCGGAAAGAGTCATCACGCCGTCATCGAGGGATCCGTACTTCATCTGGAGCTGCGCCGCGGCGCCCGTGGCGGCGGCGCGTTCCGCGCTGTCCGACAGCACGCCGAACCGGGCGCGGTCGCGCATGCTCGGCACCGTCAGGTTCTCGAGGATCGTTCGCACGGGGAACAGACCCTCGCGGCCTCGGTTGCCGGGGACGAGAGCGAGCCCGTGATCGACGGCCTGCTTCGGGCGGCGAGGGAGGGCGGGTTCGCCGTCGCTGGTGACGCTGCCCTCCTTGACCCGTACCGCGCCGAACAGCGCGTTCAGCACCGCAGACTGGCCCTGGCCCGCGAGCCCGCCGAGGCCGAGCACCTCGCCCTCGCCGACGCTGAAACTGACGTCCTCGAGCTGATCAGTGGCCAGCCCGTGCACCTCCAGGCGCGGGGTGCCTCGTGCCACCTCGGACGGCCCCGCGCCGCGGCTGTGGCCGACCTGCTCGGCGGGTGCGGTAACCGCGCCGACCATGAGCTCGACCAGCTCGGACTCAGCGGTGTCCGCAAGGTCCACCGCACCGGCCACGGCACCGTTGCGGAGCACCGTCGCACGATCGCACAGGTCGTAGACCTCACCGAGCCGGTGCGAGGTGAAGATCACCAGCGTCCCCGCGGCGCGCAGTTCGCGGATCACCGCGCTAACCACCTCGACCTGGGCGCTGTAGAGCGAGGCGGTCGCCTCGTCCAGCACCAGGATGTCCGGCTGGCGGGCGATCGCCTTGGCGATCTCGACGACCTGTTGCTCGCCCGGACTCAGGGACCCCACAGGCGCCTGCAGCGGGAGGGAGTCGCCGTGGAAGGCCGATGCGAACCGCTCGAGGAGCAGCGCAGCCCGATCGCGGTCCCGGCGGCGCTGGACGAACCCGAGCCTGGAGCTCTCGAAGGCCAGCACGATGTTGGCGGCGACGCTGAGGTCGGGTACCAGGCTCAGCTCCTGGAAGACCGCGGCGATGCCGCTGCGGTGCGCATCCTGGGGGCGATCGATCCGGGTCTCGACGCCAGCCACCTCGATGACGGCGCGGTCCGGGGCGACGACACCGGTGAGGATCTTGTTCAGGGTGCTCTTGCCGGAGCCGTTGGCGCCGAGCAGGCCGTGCACCTCGCCACGCTCAGCCGACAGGCTGGCGTCGTCGAGGGCGACGACCCCGCCGTAACGTTTCTCGACACCACGCATCTCGAGGAATGCCACGGATCCGGCTCCTGGGTGATCGTGGTCGGGGACGTGGCCGCGTCCTGCGCGCCACACCGGGTCGGGGTGGTTCCGGTCCGACGGCTCGTCGGACCGGAACCACCTGCGGTCGTCAGATCACTCGAAGAACTGCGCGACCTCTTCCTCGGTCAGCATGACGTCGAGGGAGTAGCCGTCCGGCTCGCCCTCAGCGCGCTCCAGCGCCTCGTCGAGGGTCTCGTTGGTGAAGCTGTCCGGAAGGGGCAGCAGGAGAGTGTTGCCGTCGGTCAGCTGGGACTCGTCGATGGTCTCCCCCTGGAGCTCCATAAGCGCGACCCGCAGCGCGGTGACCGCGACGCCGGGGGGGTTGATGACGCCGATGGTGTCGACATCGTTCTCCTCCCACAGCCGCAGGTACCCGGCGCGGGCCTCCCCGGTGGTCACGAGGTCGAGCCGGTCGGCGTCGATGAGTGCGCGGAGCACGCCCTCGGCGACCCCGTCCTGTGCCCAGACGCCGTCGATCTGGTCGCCGTACTGGCTGAGCAGCTCCTGCATGACGCTCTGGCCCTCGGCCTGGCTCCAGTCCGCGTTGGCGTTGGCCAGCACCTCGATGTCGGCGTCCTCGAACACGCTCATCGCACCGCTGACCCGCGCCTCGTTGGCGGGGTGGCCTGCGATGCCGTTGACCATGACGATCTCGGCCCCCTCGCCGACCTCGTCGGCGAGCCATTCAGCGGAGATCTGTGCCCACTCGCTCTGGTCGATGACCACGTTGGTGACGCTGTCGCTGGTGACCGCCTGGTCGACGGCGTAGATCAGCACGCCTTCCGCGGCAGCCTCGTCGAAGGCGGCGTTGAGGGCGTCGGGCGAGTTGGGGTTGATGATGATGGCGTCGACACCGGCGTTTACCAGGTTCCGGATCTGCTCGATCTGCCCCGCCTCGTCGACGTCATCGTTCTCGATGATCAGCTCGTCGACGAGTCCCTGCTCTTGGTACTCAGCGACCGCCTCCTCGAGGTTCGCGATCATCTGGGTCCGCCACTCGCTGGCTGTGAACCCGTTGCTGACGCCGATGGTGAAGGGACCTGCGTCTTCCGAGGTCGCCTCCTCGCCGTCGTCTTCCTCCGTGCCATCCTCGCCGTCCTCTTCTTCCGTGCCCTCCTCCGCGGTGTCGGTCTCGGGGTCCGGCGTGTCAACCTCCTCCTCACCGTTCCCGCATGCTGCGAGCACGAGCGCGAGCGCGAGCCCGAGCCCGAGCCACCTGGTCGTGCGCTGACGGTACGAACGCATCCTTGCCTCCCTCTACTGCCCGCTTCGCGGGGGGTCGGCCGGGTTCTCCGGCTGATCGGTACCGATGGGCGTCGCGGTCATCCGCTGACGCTGGTGTGGACGTCCACCGCCCGTTGCACGAGCTGATCCACGGCGACGGGGGCGAGCAGACGCTCGACCACCATCTCCCCCGCTCCGCGGATGCCAGCTCGGTCACCGAGCCGTGGCGCGACGATCTGTAGGTGTCGGGTCGCGAGCGGCAGCGATCGCTGGTAGACGACCTCACGGACGCCTGCCAGGAGCTGTTCCCGCGCGTACGAGACATCCCCGGCGATCACGATGACCGAGGGGTTGAACAGGTTGACGGCGGTTGCCACGACCTGGCCCAGGGTCTGGCCCGCTTCCCGCACGGCACGGGTCGCCGTGCTGTCGCCCTCCCGCACGAGCCGTACCACCGCACGAGCATCCGGGGTGTCGTACCCCTCCGCGCGGAGGCGGTCCGCGATCGCCTGGCCGCCGGCAACTGCTTCGACGCATCCGGTGTTCCCGCAGGTGCACACGGTGTCGTCGTGCCCCTTCACACGGACATGCCCGAGGTCGCCCGCGGCGCCCTGCGCGCCACGATGGAGCCGTCCGGAGGCGACGATGCCGCAGCCGATGCCGGTCCCGACCTTGATGAGCAGCAGATCGTCGACCTCGGATGCCCAGTGGTCGCGGTACTCCCCGAAGGCCATGATGTTCACGTCGTTGTCGACGAGAACAGGGACCTCGAGGTCCCGGAAGTGCTCGGGGATGGGATACCCGTCCCAACCGGGCATGATCGGCGGTGAGACGGCACGACCGGCGGAGTGCTCCACGGGCCCGGGCACGCCGATACCGATACCCCACACCGGACGGCTCGGATCCAGGTCCGCGAGGAGGGCGTCGAACCGGCCGCGCACCCAGTCCAGCACCTCCCGCGGGCCTGCATCGATCTGCACGTCACCCGGCTGCTCCGCCAGGACGCTCCCCATCAGGTCGGTCACGGCGACGCGTGCGTGGGTCGCGCCGAGATCGGCAACGAGTACCCGGGCGGCGTCGCTGTTGAAGGCCAGGTGGTTCGCTGGTCGGCCACCAGTCGAGGCGACCTGGCCGACCTCGATCAGCAGCCCGGCTGCCAGGAGCCCGTCGACACGCTGGGTGACCATGGAACGGGAGACCCCCGCGTGGGCGACCAGTTCGGGTCGAGTCCGCGCCACGCCGCCACGGACCAACTGCAGGAGGTGACCTGCGGAGCCGGGCGCGACTGTGGTGAGGACGTCATCCATACTTCCAACACTAACAGAGGCAACTTCCGTTCTTCAACAGTAGAAGTTGCTGCAGATGTTGCGGCGGTTTCGATACTTCTGTGATCCATCAGGGCAGCACGTCCACCGGATGCGTCGTTCGGCAACGCTTCCGGACCTTGGAGCGACCTGCGGGCTCCCAGCATCACCACACCGCGAGATGGTCCTCGGCGACGCCGAACAGCTCCACCTCGCGTGGGCTGTCCGACGCGCCGGGCACCGTGCCCTGCCAGCGACCGATGGGCTGGGTGTAGTGGCTGACGAGCGGGCCGAGCTGCTCACGCCGGCTCCGCTGCCCCAGCGGCGCCAACGCCAGGCGTGTACCGGGACCGGTCACCTGCCAGGCACCGTCGGGCACGTCCTCGTCGAGGGGTTCGAGCCGGTGCAACGCCAGGGTTCGGGGCAGGCCGTCCACCCACAACAGGTCCTCGCCCTGTGCGACGCCGTTCATCCCCGTAGAGGCGTTCAGGCCGATACGGCTGCCGTCGGCGTCCAGACCCGCGCCAGCCGCCCACCGCCAGGCGGTGCGACGGTCCTGTCGCCCGGTGGTCCAGTCCCGCCAACCGTGTGCGTCGGGCACCTCCACCACCTCGCCGCCGAGGGACAGCTTTATCGCCGCAGCGGTACCCGCCGCCTTCTCCGTGACGTTCCAGCCGCCCGCCGGGGTGGGGGTCACCAGCACGACCGGCAGCACGTCATCGGTGGTGCGGACGTGCACCTCGAGCCTGCCGGCAGCGGTGGGGACCGCGAGCCGCAGGCTGCCGTCCGCTCCCAGGTCCAGGCCCGCGTGACGGCTGTGGAAGCGGGCACCGTGCGCCGGTATCGGGCCCACGCGACGGTGCCGCGCGAGGATCGAGGTGGCGTCGAAGACCACCGCGCGCCCGCCGACGGTCGCGTAGGCGAAGGTGAGCACCGCAGGGCCGATCCGCACCACCGCTGCCCCGGCGACCACCGGCGTACCATCCTCGGTGGTGCCGCCGGCCGCGGCGTACAGCCAGCGGCGGGCCCGCCCACGGCGCGGCCCCACCCGCAGCGGGTCGTGGCGCAGCCGGCCGGTCACCCTGCCGAAACGCAGGCCCTCGCCGGCGACGGCGATCGCGGCGGTGTGGTCGGTCAGCGACGATGGCATCGATGCACCCCGCTCGCCTCGGCAGCCTCAGAACAGCCGGGGATGGAGCTCGTCCTCGCCCCGCAGTGCCGCCAGGTCCACCTCCACCCACCGGATGCCGCGCGACTCGGCCAGGACGCGTGCCTGGGGCTTGATGGTGGTCGCGGCGAACACACCGCGTACCGGCGCCAGCAGCGGATCGCGCTGGAGACGCTCGAGGTAGCGGGTGAGCTGTTCCACACCGTCGATCTCCCCGATCCGCTTGATCTCCACGGCCACGGCCGCGCCCTCGGCGTCACGGCACAGCAGGTCGACGGGCCCCAGATCGGTGCGGAACTCCCGCTGCACGAACCGCAGGCCCGGTTCGATGTGGGACGGGTGGTCCGCCAGCAGCAGCTGCAGTTCGCGTTCCACCCCGTCCAGGGTGAGACCGCGCTCGGTGTCGAGGTCGTAGGAGAGGTCGGCCAGCACCTCCTCGAAGGTGATGGTCAGCCGCTCACCTGCGGGGTTGGTGACCTCCCACAGCCCCCCGTCCTCGACGAGGTGGTTGGGCGCGTTCATCCAGTTCAGCGGCTTGTAGGCCCCGACGTCGGCGTGGATGGCGACGCAGCCGTCCGCTTTGACCATGACCAGCCGCACCGCCGAGGTGAGGGTGGACGACAGGCGACCGTCGTAGACGGCCGAGCAGCGGGCGATGAGGATGCGCATGCGCAGCAACGCTACCAGCGGCCCTGCCCCCACAGACCTCCCGGCAGCGGGCGGGGCGCGACCCTCGGCCGTAGGGCAGCAGCCCGGCTTGGGTACGCTCACTGCACGTCGCGAGCACGTCCGCCCGCCTGCGCGCCCACGGGTGCCGGAGGGCACCGGAGGTCCCGCAGCAGGTGCCGGGCGGCCGCCACGTTCGGCTATCGACCTCTCGGTGCCAGGCAGGCGACACCTGGCGCTGCCGGCACGTCGACTCGGGTCGCGGGCGCGCGAGTCCCACGGCGACGCTGCGACCACGCGGGTGCCGACCGGGCTGCCCGCACCGCCCCAGGGCCACCACCCGACCGACGCCGAGCACCACCGGTCACCAGCTGCCCGCACCGCACGCACATCCCCACGGAGAGATGCACCATGGCACTGAAGGTCGGCCTCGTCGGGCTCCCCAACGTCGGCAAGTCGACGCTGTTCAACGCCGTGTCACAGGCCGGTGCGGACGCCGCCAACTTCCCCTTCTGCACCATCGATCCCAACGTCGGCGTCGTGGCGGTCCCCGACCAGCGCCTCGACAGGCTGGCCAGCCTGGCAGCCTCCGCCAAGGTGGTGCCGACGGCGATCGAGTTCGTCGACATCGCCGGGCTGGTCGCAGGGGCCTCGAAGGGCGAAGGCCTCGGCAACCAGTTCCTGGCCCACATCCGCGAGGTCGACGCGGTGTGCAACGTGGTGCGCTGCTTCGACGACGACGACGTCGTCCACGTGGACGGGTCGGTCGACCCTGCACGCGACATCGCGGTCATCAGCACCGAGTTGGTCCTCAAGGACCTCGACACCGTGGACAAGCGGCGCGAGCGTGCCCAGCGGGCGGCCAGGTCGGCCGACAAGGATGCCCTGCGCATCCGGGATCAGGTCGCGGCCCTGCACGACCACCTCGATGCGGGCGAACCCGCCCGGACCTTCCCCGGTGACCTCGACCCGGAGCTCGCCCGTGAACTTTCCCTGCTGACGGCCAAGCCGGTGCTGTACGCGGCCAACGTCGCCGAGGATGACCTTCCCGACGGCAACGCCCACGTCGCGGTGGTCCGCGAGGTGGCTGCAGCCGAGGGCGCCGAGGTGGTGGTCATCTCCGCGCAGGTGGAGGCGGAGCTGGCGGAGCTGGATGGCGAGGAGCGTGCGGAGTACCTCGCGTCACTGGGCCTCGAGCGCTCCGGTCTGGAACGGCTGATCGAGCGCGCCTACCGCCTCCTCGGACTGCGGACCTTCTTCACCGCCGGGCCGAAGGAGACGCGGGCGTGGACGGTGCCCGCCGGGTCCACCGCACCGCGCGCCGCGCGCGAGATCCACACCGACTTCGAGCGCGGCTTCATCAAGGCGGAGGTCATCGCCTACCCCGAGTACGACACCCTCGGCTCCGAGGCAGCCGCCCGCGAGGCCGGCAAGCTGCGGATCGAGGGCAAGGACTACGTCGTGGCCGACGGCGATGTCATCCACTTCCGGTTCAACGTCTGAACGAGCCCGCCAGCAGCGGTCCCCACCGTCTCGCTCCACACGCGACACGGTCGGACCCACCCCAGGACCTTCCGAGCCACGTCAACCCAGGAGCCGAACCGATGGCACGCACCGAACCGATCACCCGCCTCGAGGTGGCGGCCTGTCCGACCCACCGCATGGACGTCAAGCACTATGCCCCCTTCGAGGTGGGCTGTGCCTGCCTCAGCGAGTCGCGCCGTGCGGAGCTGGCGACCCGGCTGGCGGCCGCCCGCGAGGAGGGCAACCCCCTGGCCGAGATGGCCGAGTGACACGCCGAGTGACAAGGCCGGATACCTGTCCGGTCACGAACGGGCAGTAGCGGACAGCGGAGGTGGTCGGTGGCAGGCAGCGGGCTCGGCGGACGGGTGCGGCGTGGGTCGCGCCTGGCGCGGACCGGTATCCGGGGAGCCACGGGGCTGGCCGGCTCCCGGGCGCGCCGTTTCGCCGGCGGCAACGGCGACGATGTCGCCGCACACGAGCAGGTGGCCGCCAACCTCGCGCTGGTCCTCGGTGACATGAAGGGGGCGGCGATGAAGTTGGGGCAGCTGCTCAGCTTCGTCGATCTCGACCTGCCCCCGGAGGTCCGCAGCGCCTACCACGAGGCCCTGGCGAGCCTGCGCGACGAGGCGCCCGCCCATGATGCCGACGCGATCGCCGAGGTCATCACCCAGGAGTACGGCGCGCCGCCGGAAGCGGTCTTCGCCTCCTTCGACCCCGAACCGCTGGCCGCCGCCTCCATCGGCCAGGTCCACGTGGGCAAGCTCGACGACGGACGCGAGGTCGTGATCAAGGTCCAGTACCCCGGTGTCGCCGAGGCCGTGCGGGCCGACCTCGACAACGCCTCCGCCTTCGCCCCTCTGGCACGCCTGGTGGCGCAGAACCAGGAGATCGAGCCCCTGCTCGACGAGCTACGCGAGCGGATCGACGACGAGCTCGACTACGAGCGTGAGGCCCAGTACCAGCGGGCCTTCGCCACGCGCTACGCCGACCACCCCTTCATCCGGGTCCCCGACATCATCGGCGAGATGTGCCGTCCGCGGGTGCTGGTGTCCGAGCGGATCCACGGCCAACGCTTCCCCGCCTTCCTGGCCGACGCCGACGAGGCCGAGCGCCAGCGTGTCGGCGAGATCATCTTCCGCTACGCCTTCGGTTCGATCGGCCGGTTCCGGCTGTTCAACGGCGACCCGCACCCCGGCAACTACCTGATCGAGCGTGACCAGGCCGCCGACGGCGGGATCCGGGTGGCGTTCCTCGACTACGGCTCGGTGAAGATGTTCACCCGTGAGCGCTACGCCTCGATGCGCTCGATCGAGGAGGCGATCGCCACCGGCGACCGCGACACCGCGATCATGGCGCTGCGCGATGCCGGGTTCCTGCCCCGCAACATCGAGGTGGACGAGGACCGGGTCTTCGAGTGGTTCCAGCTCTACACCCGGCCCGTGGTCGCGGAGCAGCCCTTCACCTTCACCTCCGAGTTCGCCGCAGAGGTCATCCGCTCCACCACCGACCCGCGCGACCCCTTCTCCAACGTCCTGCGCCAGCTGAACCTGCCACCCGATTACCTGCTGCTCAACCGCATCCAGTGGGGTCTGAACAGCGTGCTGGGCCAGCTCGCGGCGGTCGGTGACTGGCGGGCCATCCGCGATGAGTACATCGTGGCCGACGCCGCCCCCGCCAGCGAGCTCGGCGAACAGGACGCACGCTGGTGGCGTGAACGCACCCCCCTGGTCGACCCCCCGGCCTGACCCCCCTTCCGGTCGCCGGCTCCCACCCGCGGGCCGGAGCGCGTTCTTCGCAGCCCATCGACGTGCTGGCGGTCGAAACGCTGCGAACATCCGCGGCGGCGACCCAGGGGGCGGTCCGCTGCTCCCACCAGCGGGGCGGTCGGCGTCCCCCACCCCGGGACGGTCGGCGTCCCCCACCCCGGGACGGTCGGCGTCCCCCACCCCGG
>JAWLFQ010000003.1:0-84406 GCA_041685505.1 Nitriliruptoraceae bacterium | reverse complement strand
CCTGGACGACTGCGCATGGACGGTGCTGCACGCCTGGCTGCTGGTCGCCGAGGGGCGGGTGAGCCGGCGCGGCAACCGCGGCGCCACGGTGACCGGCACGAGGGCGTGGGATCTCTCCCGGCTGTGGCGAGCATGGCAGGAGGGGTGGCTGGAGGACGCCCTGGCCGAGCGTGGTACCCCCGCACCCCACGAGCGTGGCGGTACCCCCCGCCCGCGGGGCCTCAGCGTCAGCGAGTTCGGCCGCGGTGCCCGGTAGCCTCCACGCCATGCGACCGCACATCGTCTGGGACTGGAACGGCACCCTCTTCGATGACCAGCCCATGGTCATCGCGGGGTTGAACGTGGCGTTGGCTGCCGCGGGCCTGCCGGCCACCGACCAGGCCACCTACCAGCGCCTGTACACCCGGCCCGTCCAGGTGTTCTACGAGCGGCTGTTCGGCCGGCCGATCGAGCCTGACGAGTGGGCGGTCATCGATGAGGCGTTCCACACCGGCTACCGCGAGGCGATCGTCGACGCGCAGCTCGCCGTGGACGCCACCGACGCCCTCCAGCGAGCGGCGGCTGCCGGTGCCAGCCAGTCGCTGCTGTCGATGTACCGCCACCACGACCTGTTGCCGCTGATCGACCGGTACGCCCTCGCGGATCGCTTCGTCCGTGTGGACGGCCTGCGCGGCGAGGGCGGGGGCGTCAAGGCCCCCTACCTCGCAGCCCACCTCGAGCGGATCGCCGCCGCCAACGGCGGCCCCCCCGCCGAGGTGCTGGTCATCGGTGACGCCAAGGACGATGCCGCCGCGGCCGCCCACGTCGGCGCGGCCTGCGTGCTCTACGACGGCGGTTCCCACCCCCGCCACGAGCTGGAGGCCACGGGGGTGGCTGTGGCGGACTCCCTCACCGAGGCGGTGGCGCTCGCCGGCTGGGCGTGACCGCCGTCACGCCAGCTCGAGCTCCGACCTGATCGTCACGCCGGTGCGCATGTCCTGGACGGGGCAGTGCTCCACCGCGAACCGTGCAGCGATCCGACGTCCCCGACGTCGATCCGTTCCACGCACGCGTCAGTCGGGACCTTCGGGGTGGCCACCTGGGACCCGCGTGGGCCTGTAACCGCCGCGACCAGCAACGAAGGTGCTATCGTCGCTGTTATCACACGGAGGTGCGGCCATCGCGCAGGTCCTGATACGGGATCTTCCGGCGGATGTCGTCGAACGGCTGAAGGCCAAGGCGGCTGCCGAGGGCAGCTCCCTTGAGGGGCACCTGCGCCGGCTCCTGGCCGACGCGTCCGGTCTGGAGAGGTCCGACCTGCTGTCCCTGGCTGACGACGTCGCAGCGACGACGGCGGGGCGGGAGCACACCGACGCGGTCACCCTCATCCGCGCCGACCGGGGGCGCGACGGACGGTGATCGTCGACGCCTCGCTCGTGGTCAAGTGGTTCGTGCTCGAGGAGCACCACGACGAGGCTCGGTCACTTCTGCTGACGGACGAGCCACTGCTCGCCCCTGATCTGCTGGCGATCGAGGTGGCGAACGCGCTGTGGGTCAAGGTGCGCCGTGGCGAGATGGCGGCACCGCAGGCGCAGCGTGCCGTTGCCGCCATCGGTGGTCGGGGTGAGCCGCGGCTCAGGGCGTCGACCCCGCTCCTGCCGGCAGCCTTCGACCTCGCGGTCACCCTGCAGCACCCCATCCACGACTGCCTCTACGTCGCTTTGGCACTGGCGAACGATGATCTGCTCTGGACCGCTGACCGCCCGCTCGCCCACGCTGCCCGACGGCACGCGGTCGCGCGGGTCGCGCTGCTCGGCGAGCAGCGCAGCTGAGCTACCCGACCAGCACCGCGGGGCCGTACAGCTCGTCGGCGTGCAGCGTCCCGGTGCCCGCCATCCGCAGTCCCAGCGGGCCCGCCCGCTCGCCGGTGACCACCTCGATATCGAGAGGGGCGCCGGGCCAACGCGCCGTCAGCACCCCGCCCTCACGTCCCACCTCCGCACCGAGCAGTTCCCAGACCCTGGCGGCGGCGGCCAGGTCCGGATGGGCCAACCGCGGCCCCAGCAGCCGGGCAGCGTCGGACCGCGGGTCCTGGGGGGTGGCCCCGAGGAGGGCGGCCCAGCCCTGGTCGTCGTGCCGGGCCCAGGCCACCTGCACGATCAGGCCACCGACCTGCGAGGGACGCAGGAAGGCCTCGTGCCAGTACGCGTTGTCGGTGGCGACGTCGACCACGTCCAGCCCGGCGTCCTCGAGGACCGCCACCGCGGGCAGCAGCGACGGGACCTTCAGGGTCAGGTGGTGCACGCCGGCGCCCCGGCGCTCCAGGAAGCGTGCGGCGAAGCCGTCGGCTGCGCGAGGTTCCAACAGTTCCAGCTTCGCGCCACCGGCGAACCGTGCCTGGCAGGTGGCGAAGCCGCTGCCTGGTGCCGCCCACGTCGGCACCACCAAGCCACCACCGAGGTGGTCGATCCACCGGTCCGTGGCTGCGTCGATGGAGGGCACAGCGGCGGCGACGTGGTCGGGTACGGCGGGGATGGGCACGATCGGCTCCACAGGCTGGGCGTGACCGGATGCAGCTGGCGCTGCGCCGGTCGCCGCAGCGGTGCTGCCACGCCCCGGCGGCGGGCGCGGACGTTAGGCAGCGTCCACGCGGTGGTCCAAGCCGGCGGGGGCAGCGTCCCCGGCGGTATCATCGACGGGCGAACGCGCGTTCGTTGCCGTAGCGCGTGCGGGAGGTGATGACGGCGTGCAACCACGCGGCGAGGCGACCCCCAGCTCCCCCGAGCCGATCCTGCACGTCGACATGGATGCGTTCTACGCCTCCGTGGAGCAGCGCGACGACCCGACACTTGAGGGCCAGCCGGTGGTGGTCGGCGGCTCGGGCGGTCGCGGGGTCGTGGCCGCCGCCTCCTACGAGGCCCGCCGCTTCGGCATCCACTCCGCCATGCCCATGGTCCGCGCCCGGCGGCTGTGCCCCGACCTGGTCATCGTCGGCAACCGCTTCGACCGGTACCGCGAGGTGTCGCGCCAGGTGATGGCCATCCTGGCCGACATCACCCCGCTGGTGGAACCGCTGTCGTTGGACGAGGCCTTCCTGGACGTCGGGGGAGCGGTGCGACTGTTCGGTGCACCGCCGGCCATCGGCGAGATGATCCGGACCCGCGTGCGGGAGGAGGTGGGTCTGCCCTGCTCGGTGGGGGTGGGGCCGACCAAGTCCGTCGCCAAGCTGCTGTCCGATCGCGCCAAACCCGACGGGCTCGTGCACTGGCCTGCCGACGAGGTGGTGGCGCGGCTCAGGCCGCTGCCGGTCGGTGACCTGTGGGGGGCCGGACCGCGCACGGTGGAGCGGCTGGAGAGCTTCGGCTACCGCACCGTCGGACAGCTCGCCGACGCGGAGCTGCGCACCCTGCAACGGGTCGTGGGCGAGGCGCTGGGCAGCCAGCTGCACCAGCTGGCGCTGGGGATCGATCCGCGCCGCGTGACCCCCAGCGAGCCGGCCCGCTCGATCTCCGGTGAACGCACCTTCGACCACGACGTCGACGACCCGGAGGAGCTCGAACGCCAGGTGCTCAGGCTCAGCGAGACCGTCGGCCGGCGCCTGCGTGCCTCGGGTGTCGCCGGGCGCACCATCACCCTCAAGGTCCGCTTCGACTCCTTCGAGACGCTGACACGGTCCAACACCCTGCCGGCACCCACGGACCGCACCCGTGACGTGGCCACCATCGCGCTCGACCTGCTCGCGGGACTGCGCCTGGAGCGGGCACGGGTGCGGTTGCTGGGGGTGGGGGTCTCCAACCTCGGCCAGGGCGACGGCGCCCGACAGCTCACCCTGGACACCGCGACCTCGGATGCGGGTCAGGGGCCGAGCCCGGCGGTCACCGATCGACTCGCCGACCCGCGCTGGGAACGGGTGGAGCGCATCGCCGACTCGGTCGCCCGACGTTTCTCGGGCGTCGGGGTGTCCTACGCGGCCCTGCTCGACGAGCAGGAGGTCCCCGGCGAGGTGGCACCGCGCCGGGAGGACCGTGCTCCGGTGCAACGCCCCGGTGAGGAGCCGGACGCCTGAGCCGGGACCGGTGTCACATCAGGGGCAGGAAGCGGACCCGGCTGCGCTGGCGACGACGGCTGTCCAGGTGGTCGGCCAGTTCCCCGTAGACGGCGTCACCCACCATCAGCCGCAGCTCCACCTCCATCGAGCGGTAGACGGGCGCACCGCCGACGAAGGCCACCTCGTCGTCCAGGCACCACCAGCCGAAGTCGGCACCGCCCTCACCCCAGTGGCCACGCTCGTAGGCGGCGATGGTGTGGACCTCCATGCTGTCCCCGTCGTTGGCGGTGTGCTCCTCGACGGTGCGGTGCAGGGGGACCTGCCAGCACACCGTGGGCTTGTAGGTCGCGTGGTGCACACCGTCGGCGGCCGCGAGGTGGTGCAGCGCGCAGCCCATCCCGCCGTCGAACCCCGTGCGGTTGGCGAAGATGCACCCGCCCTCGACCGAGCGTGTCAGCGCCTCCCCGTCCTCGTCGGTGGTCAGGACGCCGTCCTGCACCGCCGCGGCGTGGAACTGCATCGAGGTGGCGTCCAGCCGGTCGGTGACCAGCGCCTCGAGGGCGGCGCCGTCGTCGTCCTCGTTGAGGTAGGCGCCGTGGACGCAGCAGCCGATCGCGGGATCCTGGATCCCCGGGTGGACGCCTTCGCAGCCCTGGCCGTAGATGCAGGTGTAGGACGACAGCAGGAAGGAGACATCGAAGGTGTAGCGACGATGGTCGTCCTCGGGGTCGCGGATCGACACCCACTCGCGCTCCAGCACCGCTGCCTCCACGGCCGGGCCCGCCGACGGTCGACCCGGTCGATGCCCGAGGCTAGCGCCGCTCCTCCTAGCCTTCGGTGGGTCCATCGACCCCCGTCCCCGGGCAGGAGCACGACGTGAACGAGGTCCGCTACGAGGTGGTCGACCGGGTCGCCCACGTCACCATCGACCGTCCCGACACGCGCAACGCCATGGATCTCGAGGTGTTCGCGCAGCTCGCCGAGCACGCGGCGCGGGTGCAGGGCGATGCGCAGGTCGGGGCGGTGGTGGTCGCCGGCGCGGGTGGCACCTTCTCCTCCGGTCTGGACCTGGCGACGTTGGGTGGGCTCCTGGGCGAGGGCCTCGACCCGGCCATGGTGGCACGGCTGCAGGCCACCTTCACCGCCTACGAGGAACTGGACGTGCCCGTGCTGGCCGCGATCGAGGGCCACTGCCTCGGCGGTGGGATCCAGTTGGCGGCCGCCTGCCACCTGCGCGCGGTCGCCCCCTCGGCGTCGCTGGCGGTGCTCGAGACACGGTGGGGGCTGATCCCCGACCTCGGTGGCACCTACCGGCTACCGCGGTTGGTCGGTGCCGGTCGCGCCACGGAGCTGGCGATGACCGCACGGCGCTTCGACGCCGAGGAGGCGCTCGCCAGCGGCTTCGCGGAGCTGTCCCTGCCATCCGAGGAGCCGCAGGCCGCCGCCCATGAGCACGCCGCACGGTGGGCCGCAGGCCCCGGCAGCGTGCGCCGGATCCCGCGGCTGGTGCGTGAGAACCTGGCCCGCGAGCGCACCGACGCCCTGGCAGCCGAGATCGTGGCGCAGGAGGCTGCCGTCGCCGGCCCGGACGTCCGTGAAGCCGTCAGCGCGCATCTCGAGGGCCGTGCGCCACGCTTCGAGGGCCGGTGAACGTCGCAACTGCCGGCCTCCGGAGACCGGGCGGGTGCGGATCGGTCGGGCGCGCAGCCCGCTCACCGGGTCCTGCAAAGTGCCAGGGTGGGGGTCCGGCTGCTGCATACGACAGGCCCCGTGGGTACAGTCGGAGGACCCGAGCAGGGCGATGAGGACATGCCGCTTTCCGAGCACGAGGAGAACGTCCTCGCGGAGATCGAGCGCCAGCTCGCCGCGGAGGACCCCCGCTTCGCTTCGCGCGCGCGCCGCAAGCTCGGTGTGTCGCGGGTCGGGCAGCAACGCCTGGCTATCGTGCTGGGCTTCCTCGGGATCGTCGCGGTGCTCTCGCTGGCGTTCCTGTCCAGCCCCTGGAACATCATCGTGCCGGCGATCGGCTTCGTCATGCTGCTGGTCGGCATCATCCTCGGGGTCGCCTCGCGCCGCGCCGCCGACGAGCAGTCGCAGGCGTTCGTCCCTCCCGACGACCGCACCTGAGCCGTCGTCGACCAGGTCGGGCCACCGCACGGCGCCACGCCCTGCTCAGCGCTGACGCCAGGCCTCCGACAGCCGGCGTGCGACGCCGCGCAGCGCGTCGACGCCGCGGCGGAGGGGGACGCGCAGCAGTTCGCGTCGAGGTACCCGCCCCGTCAGTTCGGTACGCATCTGGTCGAGGTGGAGCACCGCGGTGGCGGCATGCTCGGGTTCGAGGTGTCCGTCGAAGGCCGCGGCCTGGACCGTGTCGGCCACCTGGCCCCGGCCGCGGTCGATCCGGCCTTCCGCCTCCCAGCGGGCGATGACCTCCCGGGTGGTCTCGTGCGGCGCGCGATCGAGGCCCACCCGCCGCGCGGCGGCGTACAGGCGGCGTTGTGCCGCCAGCACGGCTCCCCGTGGGTCGTCGCCGAGTCGCCGCCCGTCCACCGTGCCGCCACGCCAGCGTGAGAGCGCGACGATCACCACGGGGGCGAGCAGCAGGAGCGCGACCGCCAGCGTGGTGGTCCCCCCACCGGAGGAGCCGTCGGCGTCGTCGGCGCCCGCTCCGGTCGCATCCTCGGCCTCGTCCGGGAGCTGCTGGTCGTCGACGTCAGGCACCTCGGCGTCGGGGTCCGGTACCTCGGGATCCTCGAGGTCCTCGCCAGCTGCGCCCTCGGCCCGTTCGGCCTCGTTCTCCACCGGGGTCAGGTCGTCGGCGCGTGGCACGATCTGGGTGTCATCGGCCCGCGGTGTCGGCTCGAAGGTGATCCAGCCGTAGCCGGGGAAGAGCACCTCGACCCATGCGTGGGCGTCACCGGTGGTCACCAGGTACTCGTCGAGGGCGTCGCCGCGGTCCGGGTCGGCCTCGCTGATGCGTTCACCCGGCAGGAAACCGACGGCGACCCGTGCGGGGATGCCGGTCTGGCGCAGCATGACGGCCATGGCCGTGGCGAAGTACTCGCAGTAGCCGACGCGGTCCTCCAGCACGAACTCGGTCAGCGCGTCGTCGCCCCTGAGCGCGGGGACGCCGAGGTCGTAGGTGAACCCGCCCTCAGGTCCGACGAACCACGACTGCAGCGCCAGGGCGCGCTCCACCACCGTGGTCGCATCCGCGTCGGCGTAGACCTCCTCCGCCGCCGCGCCGAGCTCGGGGTAGTCGCGGGGGAGTTGCGTGTGCGCGGCCAGGACCTCCGGGGGGAAGCTGGTCGAGGCGAGCTCCTCGAAGGTGGGTGTGGGACGCTCCGCGAGGACCCGGTAGGCCGACCCCTCGCGGATCCCGATGGTCTCGCCCACGGACTCCGCCCGGTCCCAGCTGGCCAGGAACCCGCCCTCGGTGGACCAGACCATCTGCTCGCGGATCGGCCCGAGGATCTCGACCGGCTGGTAGGGGAGGGGGACGTAGATGTTGTCGAGCTCCAGCACCTCCACGTCGACCTCGACGAGCTGGGTGCTGGCGGCGGGCTCCTCGGGCGGCAGCTGCTGGTCGGCGGCGAACAGCGCGGACGGGTCCGGTCGGTAGGTGTCGCCCTCGCCCGGTCCCAGCCGCCAGGTGGCACCGTCGAACGTGTCGAGGCCGGCCAGGCGCAGGTAGGAGCGTTGCGAGGCGCGCACCCGCAGGACCTCGCGCTCCTCGGGCGAGCCCAGCCGGTTGGTGATGTCGACGATCGGCTGGTAGCCGCGGGGTTGCGCGCCTGTGCCGAGCTCGATCCACGCATCCTCGCCCTGCGCCGGAAGGACCCAGGGAGCCATCAGCGCCACCGCGATCGACACGCCGCCGAGCGCCAGCCCGCTGGCCGGCAGCGGGATGGACCATGGGCCCGCGAGCGGCAGGTTGACCAGGGCCAGCAGCAGCACACCCGCGGCGACGAGGAAGGGGACCACCAGCGTCCAGTCGTCGCTGCCTGCCGTCGGGATCGCCAGCGGCACGGTCCACAGCCCGACCAGCATCACCAGGGCAGGAGCGGCGTGACCGCCACGTACCGCCACCTCGTGGGCCAACAGCGCCACCAGGGCGTAGCCGACGGCGGCCAGCAGGACGAGCCCGACCACCGGTTCCGCGGGGGAGGGTTCCTCGGCCAGAGCGACCAGCCCGGCATCAGCGGTGGCACGCAGCAGCCCCAGCTGTCCGCCCGGATCGTCCCGCCAACCGATGTGCAGCTCCAGCAACCAGGGCAGGGCCAGCAGGGTTGCCCCGGCGCTGACCGGGACGGCCAGCCACGTCGCCAGGTGCAGCCGCCGGGCCACGGCCGCCGCCACCAGGGCCACCAGCCCGGCGCCGAGGGCTCCGGCCCGCCAGGAGGTGTCGGTGAACACCCGGTCGTAGGCGGGCACCGTGGCCAGCAGCACCACGGCCAGGAGCACCGTCAGCAGGCCGTCGCGGCGCATCAGTCCACCCTCCCACCGACGGTGGCGTCCACGTTACGCGCACGCCCGAGCAGTTCCTGCCACCCGTCGGGTACCCGCTGACCGGCGCGGAGCATCGTCGCCCGCCACCCTGCGGCCCGCAGTCCCGCCACCGCCCGGAGCGCCGCCGGCTCCGGTTCGGTGGCACCGGCGAAACTCGCGGTGTCGAGCACCACCGCCAGCCGGCTGGACGCACCTCTGCCGGCGCGCACCAGGGCGCGCAGTTCCTCGGGGTCGGGTGGGGTGACCACGGCGACCAGGGTGCCCTCCCCGGCGGTACCGGTGGCGACCTGGGTCAGCAGGGCGGTCAGGTCGACCTCCGCGGGCGACAGCCCGGCGAGCACCGGCATCCAGGCGGCGGCGGGCTGCGGTGCAGGAGGGCGCACCAGCGGCCGGTCGAGCAGCACGATGGCCCGCCCGCGGGCGCCGAGGTGGTGGGCGACGCTGGCGGTCGTGGCGACCGCGACCTCGAAGCTGGCACCGGCACCGCTGCCACGGTGGCGGTCACTGCGGCTGTCCAGCAGGATCGTCGCGCGTGGCGAGGTCGCCTCCTCGGACCGGCGGACCATCAGCTTGCCGCGATGGGCGGTGGACGCCCAGTGCACGGCCCGCAGGTCGTCGCCACGCACGTACTCACGGATGTCGGCGAGTTCCTCGCCCTGGGAGACCGGGCGGCGTGGCCCTGCCGCCACCGCCCCGCTGGCCCCACCCAGCGGTACCCCGGCCGGCAGCGTCCACACCTGTGGGAGGACCGTCAGCGGGGTGCGTGTCGCGAAGGTGCGTCGGCGCTGGACCAGTCCGAAGGGGTCGCGGATGGTCGCCGTGAGCGGACCGAGCGCGAACCGGCCGCGATGCACCCCGGCGAGGTCGTAGGACAGATCGAGCATCCGGTGCGGTGTGAGCACCGGCAGACGGAAGGTCGGCGCCTGATCGAGCACGGCAGGCACCGCGTCCTCGAGCCAGGCGGCCGGGCTCGGCACCGTGCCGGTGTTGCGGACCAGCAGTTCCACCCGGACCTGCCCACCGAAGGGCACCACGCGCGGTGTCACGGTGCGGTCGATCTCCAGGCGCAGCGGAAGGAACACGACCCACACCGCGGCGGCGACGAGCAGGACCAGCAGCGCCACCGCAGCGGTGTGCAACTGCTCGACCCCGAGGCTGCGGCCTGCCAGCCACAGCCCTGCGATCGCGACCAGCGTGCCCACACCGCGGGGGGTCACCGGCTCACTCCGTGGGTGCGGGCATGCCGGCGAGGACGTCGGCGATGACCTCGTGTGCCGTGGTCCCCGCAAGCTCCGCGTCGGGGCGCAGGATCAGCCGGTGCGGCAGGACGTGGGTGGCCAGGGCCTTGACGTCGTCGGGGACGACGTGGTCACGGCCGGCGATGGCTGCGGCGACGCGCACGGCGCGCAGCAAGGCCAGGGAGGCACGGGGGGAGGCCCCCAGCTCGACGTCGTGGTGGTTGCGTGTCGCCCGGCACACCGCGATCAGGTAGCGCTCGATCGGCTCGCTGACGCGCACCGCACGGATCGTGGCGACGGCGGCGGTGACCGCGGTGGTGTCGGTCACCGGGTCGAGCTGGGACAGCCGGTCGGCTGCGCCGTGGGTGCGCACGATCTCGAGCTCGTCGTCGGCATCGGGGTAACCGATCGCCACGCGCATCAGGAACCGGTCCCGCTGGGCCTCGGGCAGGGGGTAGGTGCCCTCGAGCTCGATCGGGTTCTGGGTGGCGATGACCATGAAGGGGTGGGCGAGGTGGTGGGTGGTCCCATCGATCGTGACGGTGCGCTCCTCCATGGCCTCGAGCAGCGCGGACTGCGTCTTGGGACCGGCACGGTTGATCTCGTCGCCGAGCACGATGTTGGCGAAGACCGGGCCGGGTCGGAAGGCGAAGGCACCGGTGTCCGGGGCGTAGACGGTGACGCCGGTGACGTCGGACGGCAGCAGGTCGGGGGTGAACTGCACCCGGGACACCGAGCAGTCGATCGAGCGCGCCAGGGCCTTGGCCAGCAGGGTCTTGCCGACCCCGGGGACGTCCTCCACCAGCAGATGTCCCTCGGCGAGCAGGGTGATCAGCGCGAGGCGGACCACCCGGTCCTTGCCCCGGACGACCTTCCGGACGTTGCCCTCGATGGCCTGCAGCGTGCCCGCCACGCGGGTCAGGTCGAGTGGGGCGGTTCCCACCTGCTCGGTGCTCGTCACAGCGGCTCCCGGGTCGCGGGGCGCGGCGCCCCGGCACGACGCGTCCGCACGGACACGGCGGGCGGAGCCGAGGGTACCGAGACCCGGGTGTCGCGCCGTTGGCGTCGCAGTACCTGACGCGGGTGTCAGGTCTGGGGTAGCTTCCGACGCGACGTGACGGAGGGGCGAAGGGGTGGTCGAGGACGTGCCCGCCGCCACGCGTCGCACCAGCCGGGGTGAACGCACCCGTGCGCGGCTGTTGGCGGCCGCGCGCGAGGCGATGGCCGACCGGGGGTTCGCGGCCGCCCGCATCGAGGACATCGTCGCCACGGCGGGCGTCAGCCACGGCACCTTCTACACCTACTTCGAGAACAAGTCCGTCATCCTCGACGCGCTGATCGACACCGCCGCCGAGGAGCTCCAGGCGGTGGTCGACGAGCCCTGGGAGAGATCGGACGGGCAGGCGGCGATCGCGGCGGTCATCGGCCGCTTCGTGCGGGTGTTCGCCTCCCACGCCGACGTCGTTCGGGTGTGGTTGGAGGCCAGCGCCCACGACGCCCACTTCGCTGCCCGGCTGACCGAGGTGCGTGGCGGCTACGTCGCCCGGGTCGCGGAGGTGCTGGCGCCGGCGCTGGAGGGCACGGGGCACGACCCCAGCCTCGCCGCCAGCGCACTGGTCGCGATGGTGGAGGGGACCGTGACCCAGCAGGTGGCCCGCGCACCCGGGCTCGAGCCCTCCGTCCTGGTGCGCACGCTGCGGACCCTGTGGGTCGGAGGGGTGCTGCGGCTCGCCGAGGATCGTCCCTGAGGCGTCCTGCGCCGGTGCACCACTTCGCTCCACCCGTCCGTTCCGCGGACCCGCTCTGACCACGTTCCGTGGTCGTAGAAGTGCTTTGCGTGCGTAGCAGTGCGCGCGACGGCTCGGGTCGCAGGGAGACATCGGCACCGACCGAAGTGGCCTGAACGCCGCCCAACGCCGGTTCTGGCCCCTTCTGCGCCCCCGCAGCCGGCGCGGGTCGTTGACGGTGTGGCGTCGAGGGGCGTAGAGTGGCGCGATGTGGAGCGATTGCCCACACACGGGTGGTCGGTGGCGGACGGGTCGACGGGCCCGCAGGATGGACGGGGCGCGGTGTTCCTCGGAGAGCACCAGCACACGCTGGATGTGAAGGGCCGGGTGATCCTCCCGGCCCGGTTCCGCGACCGCCTGGCCAGCGGTCTGGTGTTCGTGCCCTCCCAGGACCGCTGCATCGACATCTACCCCCTCACGGCCTTCGAGCGCCGGGTCGAGGAGCTGCGCAGCGTCCCGCGCGAGGACCGCGACGCGCGGCGGTACCTGCGCGTGCTGCTGGCCGGTGCCCACGAGGAGAAGCCCGACGCCCAGGGCCGTGTGACCATCCCGCCCCGGCTGCGGGAGTACGCGGGGCTCGAACGCGACCTGACCATCAACGGCGCCGATGAGAAGGTCGAGATCTGGGCGCGGGAGGCCTGGGAGACCTACCTCGCCGACGCCGAGGAGGCCTTCGCCAACCTCGACGGTGGCTTCGCGACCCCGGGTGCGCCGTGATGACCGACGCCCCGCATCTGCCCGTGCTCCTCGACCGCACCGTCGAGTTGCTCAGCGCCGCCCCTGCGGGGCTGGTCGTGGACGCGACCCTGGGCGCGGGGGGACACGCCGAGGCGATCCTCGCGGCACGGCTGGCGCGTCACGGGCACGCCTCGCTGCTGGGGCTGGACCGCGACCCCGACGCGCTGGCGCTGGCGGGGGAGCGGCTGGCCGCTCTCGCGGCCGACCCGCACGTGGAGGTCACGCTGGTCCGTGCCCGCTTCGACGAGCTGCCGGCGGTGCTCGCCGCACGGCGCCGGTCGCTGGTCAGCGGCGTCCTGCTCGATCTGGGCATCTCCTCGATGCACGTCGATCGCCCCGAGCGCGGCTTCAGCTACCGGGCGCAGGGGCCCCTCGACATGCGTATGGATCCGGACCTGCCCACCACGGCGGGTGACCTGGTCAACGAGCTCGACGAAGCCGCCCTGGCACGCCTGCTGCGCCGCTACGCCGACGAGCAGCACGCGGGACGCATCGCCCGGGCCATCGTGGCAGCACGCCCACTGTCCGACACCCTCGAGCTCGCCGAGGTGGTCCGCGCTGCCGTGCCGGCGGCCGCGCGCCGTCGGGGTGGGCACCCGGCGACACGCACCTTCCAGGCCCTCCGCATCGCCGTCAACGCGGAGATCGACGCGCTCGAGGCGGTGCTGCCGGCGGTCATCGACCACCTCGCACCAGAGGGTGTGGCCGTGGTGATCGCCTACCACAGCCTCGAGGACCGGCCGGTGAAGCAGGCCTTCGCAGCTGCCGCCGACGGCTGCATCTGCCCGCCGGGACTCCCGGTGTGCGGCTGTGGCCGGCACGCCCGTGTGGCGCACCTCGTGCGCCGACCCGAGCGTCCGGGCGCCGATGAACTCGCCCGTAACCCCCGTGCCTCCGCAGCCCGTCTGCGCGCGGTGCGCCGCCTGCCCGACGAGGAGTCCACGTGAGCGCCATCACCGCCCCCCTGCGCCGCAGCCGCCCCCCGCAGCAGGCACCGAGTTCGGCGCACCTGCGCGTGGTCGACGAGCCGGTGGTGCGCCACACCCTGGCCTACGCCGTGGTCATGGTGGTCCTGCTGGCCGCGGCCGTCTTCGGTGCCGTCGCCCTCAACGCCCTGGCGGCAGGCGCAGCGGTGGAGGCTCGTGCCCTGGAGTCCCACGTCGCGGTCGCCGAGCGGGACTACGCCCGTCTGGTCGCCGAGGTGGCGGCCCTGGAGGACCCGGCCAGGGTCCGGTCCGCTGCCCGGGAACTGGGCATGGTGGCTCCGGGTCCCGTACGCCACCTGGTCCTGGAACGCAGCCTGCCGAGCGACGGCGACGTGCCGAGCGCACGCACGCCTGAGGCCACCACCGATCCCCTCAAGCCACTGCTGTCGTTGGAGCGCTGAGCATGGGCCGGAGGCGACCGCACACCACCACAGGCCGGACGTTGCGCAGCGGCGACGAGCTGGCGGTGCGCCGCATCCGCTGGACGCTGGCCATCTTCGCCGTGCTGGTGGTGGCGTCCACGGTCAAGCTCGTGGAGATCCAGGTGGTGGACGCCGCAGATCTGGCCGCGGTCGGTGAGCGGCAGCGCGCGAGGACCCTGGCGCTGCCCGCCAGCCGCGGGCGGATCTACGACCGGGACGGCGACGTGCTGGCCACGTCGGTGCAGGCGGCAACCATCTACGCCGATCCGCGGGCCTATCGCGGGACACGCACACCGGAGGGTCGCGAGGTCCCCCCCGCGGGGGAGGCCGGGGCAGTGGCCGAGCGTCTCGCCCCGCTGCTCGACACGGATCCCGCGGCCGTGCGTGACCGTCTCGAGCAGGACCGCCACTTCGTCTACCTCGCACGCCAGGTCGACCACGACCTCGGCGAACGCATCCGTGCGCTGGAGTTGCCCGGGGTGGGTGTGCTGACCGAACCGAAGCGGGTCTACCCGGCGGGTCCGCTGGCTGGGCAGGTGGTCGGCTTCACCGACATCGACGCCCACGGCCTGCAGGGGCTCGAGGCCAGCTACGACCACGTGCTCTCCGGCCAGCCGGGGACCCTGTTGCTGGAGCGTGCACCCGGCGGGCTGGACATCGCCTCGGGGATCCGCGAGCTGGAGCCTCCCGTGGCCGGCACCGACGTCGTGCTGACCCTCGACCGTGACATCCAGCACGTGGCGGAGGTGGCTGCCGCCGACGCCATGGAGCGCTTCGCGGCCATCGGTGCCAGCATCGTGGTGACCGAGGTGGCCAGCGGGGACGTGCTGGCCATGGCCAGCGCCCCCGGCTTCGATCCGAACGAGCGTGGCGACGAGGACCCCGCCGATCGTCGCAACCGTGCGGTCACCGACATCTTCGAGCCCGGTTCGACCCAGAAGGCCCTGACCATCGCCGCGGCGCTGGAGGAGGGCGTGGTCGACACCACCAGCACGCTGGAGGTGGACGATGCGATCCGCGTGGGCGGTTCGACCTTCACCGACAGCTCGTCGCACAACCCCCAGGCGTGGTCGGTCAGCCAGATCATGGAGCGTTCCAGCAACGTCGGCACCATCCAGATCGCCCAGCAGCTGGGGGACGAGCGCCTCGAGGGCTACCTGCGCGAGTTCGGCTACGGCCAACCCACCGACCTGGGCTTCCCGGGGGAGTCCGGCGGTCTGCTCATGCCGCACAGCGAGTGGTGGGCCACCTCCCTGCCGACCATCGCCATCGGCCACGGTGTCGCGGTCTCCCTGGTCCAGCTCGCCCACAGCTACGGCACCCTGGCCAACGACGGGGTCGCGCTCCCGCCCCGGCTGGTCCGCGGCACGGTGGGCGAGGACGGTCGGCTGGCGCCGGTGCCGGCGGGCGACCCCCAGCGCGTCGTCGCCTCCACCACCGCAGCCGCGGTGCGCGGGATGCTCGAGGAAGCGGTCCACGGCGAGCACGGCACCGGTGCCCTGGCCCAGGTGGAGGGGTTCCAGGTCGCCGGCAAGACGGGGACGGCCCGCAAGCCGCTGGCGGATGGACGCGGCTACAGCGACCGCTACATCGCCACCTTCGCCGGGATGGCCCCGGCGGACGATCCCGAGGTGGTCGTCGCGGTGATGATCGACGAGCCCTACCCCTACTACGGCGGTCTGGCCGCAGCCCCGGTCTTCACCGAGGTGATGGAGGCGGCGCTGCTGGCGTTGCGCGTGGCCCCCGACGACTCCGGTGCGGACCTGCCCACCGCTGTACGGCTCGCGGCCGCGCAGGCGGAACGGCTGGCCGAGGACACCGACGCCCCTGAGGATGCGGACGCCTCCGGTGATGACGACTCCACCGATGCGCCGGCCGAGGATGCGGACGAGCCGGGTGGCGGCTCCGACGACCCGCCGTGACACCGAGGGTCCGACGGCGGGGTGTCGGCCGGGGGGCCACCTGCCCGCGCGCCGCCGGGTCGCCTCACAGGAACGCCACGTCGACGACGTTAGGCTCCCGCGCGGACCCGGCCACCCCCGGTCGGCGCACCGTGCGCCACGAGCCGCACCCGACGACCTCCGCCCCAGGACACCCGTGACCGCGACCCTGTCAGAGGTGGTTGCCGCCCTCCCGGGCGCGCGACCCGTGCACCCCGTGCCCCGGGTGCTGCTGACCGACGCGACCCATGACAGTCGCCAGGTCCAGCCGGGCTGGCTGTTCTGCGCCGTGGTCGGCGCCCGCGCCGACGGTCACGACCACGCGCCTCAGGCCGTGGCCGAGGGTGCGGCGGCGCTGCTGGTCCAGCGCCCACTCGACCTCGACGTCCCACAGGTCCAGGTCGACGACGTCCGCGCGGCGATGGGGCCGGCCGCGGCCGTGGTGCACCGGCGACCGAGCCACGAGCTCACCGTGGTGGGCACCACGGGCACCAACGGCAAGACCACCGTCAGCACCCTGCTCGAGGGGGCCTTCGCGGCGCACGGGCTCGGGGTCGGACTCCTCGGCACCATCGAGACGCGTATCCATGGAGAGGCCATCCCCGGTGTGCGCACGACACCGGAGGGCACGGACCTGCAACGGCTCCTGCGGTACTGCCATGATCGGGGGGTCGATGCCGTTGCCATGGAGGTCTCCAGCCACGGGCTCGATCTCCGCCGCGTCGACGGCACCCGCTTCGCCCTGGCCGTCTACACCAACCTCTCGCAGGATCACCTCGACTGGCACGGGACGATGGAGGCCTACCTCGCCGCCAAGGCCCGGTTGTTCACCCCCGAGCTGGCCGGGCGTGGCCTGGTGTTCCTCGACGGTCCGTGGGCCGAGGCGCTCCTGGACCGTTGCCGGATCCCCGTGACCACCCTCGGCTGGGCTGCTGCTCCCCACCCGTCGGAGCGCGCCGCTGTGCGCACCCCGGACATCACCCTGGAAGCGGTGTCACGGGGGGTGGCCGGCAGCCGCGGCCGGCTCCACGGCCTGACCGCGGAGCCGCTGGAGATCGCCACCGTCCTGCCCGGGCGCTTCAACCTCGTCAACGCCGCCCTGGCCGTGGTCGCCGCCGTGGAGGTCGGTGTCCCGGCCGCGACCGCCGCGGCGGGGGTCGCCGCCGCGCCAGGCCCCTCCGGACGGCTCGAGCGGGTGTCCGGCCCGCACGGCCCCGCGGTGTTCGTGGATTACGCCCACAGCCCCGACGCGGTCACCGCGGTGCTCGAGACCCTGCGTCCCACCGTCCCCGAGGGCGGCCGGCTGGTGGTGGTGCTCGGCTGCGGCGGGGAGCGTGACCGCCACAAGCGCGGGCCGATGGGCGCCGCCGCGGCCCGTGCCGACGTGGCCGTCCTGACCTCGGACAACCCCCGCAGCGAGGACCCCGAGGCGATCCTGGCCGCGGTGGTCGCCGGCGCGCGCGAGGCGGTGGCGACCGGCGCCCCGGCTCAGCTCCACGCCGAGCTCGACCGGCGCGCCGCCATCGGCGCCGCCCTGGCCGCCGCCGGACCGTCGGACGTGGTCCTCATCGCCGGGAAAGGCCATGAGACGGTCCAGGAGTTCGCCGACCACACCGTGCCCTTCGACGATCGCCTCGTCGCCGCGGAGTGGTTGGCGTCGCAGGAGGAACAGCCGTGATCCCGCTCGACCTCGACACCCTCGTGCGTGTGACCGGTGGACGGCGCGTCACCGCGGACCGCGGCGTGCTGTTCGACGGGGTGGCGACCGACTCGCGCGCCGTGCCGGCAGGGCGACCACTGTTCGTGGCCCTGACCACCGAGAACGCCGACGGGCACCGCTACGCCGCCGACGCGGTCGCCGGGGGTGCCGTGGCCGTGATGGCCGAGCGCCCGCTCGACCTCGAGGTCCCCACGGTCGTGGTCGATGACACCTGGCACGCCCTGGCCGCCCTGGCCACCCACGTCCATCGCTCCATGGCACCGACCACCGTGGCCATCACCGGGTCGGTGGGCAAGACCACGGTCAAGGACCTCACCGCGGCGGCGGTGGGTGCCGGCCGCCGCACCCACGCTGCACGGGGTTCGTTCAACAACGAACTGGGTGTGCCCATGACGGTGTTGTCGATGCCCGTCGGCACCGAGGTGCTCGTCGCCGAGATCGGTGCGCGGCACACCGGCGACATCGCCGCCCTGGCCCCGATCGTCGCCCCGCAGGTGTCGGTGGTCACCGCCGTGGCACCTGCACACCTGGGGATCTTCGGTTCCATCGAGGCGATCGCGCGTGCCAAGTCCGAGCTCGTCCAGGCACTGGGGGCCGACGGTCTGGCGGTGCTCAACCTCGCCGACCACCGCGTCGCCGCGATGGCGGAGCTGGCGCCGAGGGTGTGCACGGTCGCCATCGACCGTGCGGACGCCGACGTGCACGCCCGCCAGGTGCGCCTCGACCGCCAGGCCCGGGCCCACGGGATCGCCGTGACCCCCTGGGGGGAGGCGCCTTTCAGCCTGCCCGTGGCCGGCCGCCACCACGTGGCCAACGCCCTGTTCGCCCTCGCGGTGGCCGGATCGCTCGGGGTCGAGGTGGCCCCGGCCGCGGCCGCGCTGGCCGACACGCGCGTGTCACCCGGACGGGCGAGCGTGCTCGAGGCGGGCGGCGTCACCGTCCTCGACGACGCCTACAACGCCAACCCGCCTGCGGTGGCCGCCGCGCTCGACAGCCTGATGGCGATCGAGGGTGAGGGGCGGCGCATCGCCGTGCTCGGCCGGATGGCGGAGCTCGGCAGCGACGGCGTGCTCGCCCACCACCGTGTCGGAGAGCGGTGTGCCGAGCTCGGCGTCGACCACCTGGTGATCGTCGGTGATCCCCTCGACGCCGATGCCGAGGTGGCACCCGTCGCCGCCGGTGCGCGGGAGGCCGGCGCGGCGGTGGTGACCGAGGTCGCTGACGCCGCGGTGGCGGCGGAGGTGGTCGCCGAGCTCGTCCGCCCCGGCGACGTGGTCCTGGTCAAGGGCTCGCGGGTGGTCGGTCTGGAGCGGGTGGTGGCCGCCCTCGCAGCCCGTGGCGACGCGGAGGCGAGCCCGTGATCGCGGTCCTGATCGGCAGCGCCATCGCCTTCGTGGTGGCCCTGGCCGGCACGCCCGTGATCATCAGCTACTTCCAGGAGCGCGGCTTCGGACAGCCCATCCGCGACGAGGGTCCGCAGGCCCACCGCTCGAAGGCCGGGACGCCGACGATGGGCGGTACCGCGATCGTGCTGGCCGCCCTCGCCGGCTACGGCGTCGCCCACCTCGGCTCCGCCACGGTGACCGCGGGTGGGCTGTTCGTGCTGTTCACCTTCGTCGGCATGGCCCTGGTGGGGTTCGCCGACGACCTCATCAAGCTGCGTCTGCGTCGCAACCTGGGGCTGAACAAGACCACGAAGTTCATCGGGCAGGCGCTGATCGCCGTCGGCTTCGCGACCCTGGGACCACAGCTCGGTGGGCTGCCCCGCAACATCTCCGTGGTGGGCGACATCGCGCTCGAGGTCTCCACCCCCGTGTTCGTGCTGTGGATGTTCCTGCTGCTGACGGGCGCGTCGAACGCCGTCAACCTCACCGACGGGCTCGACGGGTTGGCGGCCGGTTCCGCGGCCCTGGTGTTCGGTGCGTTCACGCTGATCGCCTTCTGGCAGTTCCGCAACTTCGGCGATTACGCCTTCCTCGGGATCAACGAGGCCCTCGACATCGCCATCATCACCGCGGCGGTCACCGCAGCCTGTGCCGGGTTCCTGTGGCACAACGCGCCACCGGCGCGCATCTTCATGGGGGACACGGGCTCGCTGGCGCTCGGTGGGCTGCTCGCCGGTGTCGCCGTGGCAACGGGCACCCAGTTCCTGCTGGTCCTGCTCGGCGGGTTGTTCGTGCTCGAGACGCTGTCGGTGATCCTGCAGGTCGCGGTGTTCCGGACCTCCGGCAGGCGGGTCTTCCGGATGGCGCCGATCCACCACCACTTCGAACTGCTCGGCTGGCAGGAGACCACGATCATCGTGCGCTTCTGGATCCTGGCCGCCATCGGCACGGCCCTGGGCACCGGGGTGTTCTACGCCGAGTGGATCAGCCGCGTCGGGACGCTGCCGTGACGGATGTCGTGCCGCTACCGGTCAGCCGGGCCCTGGTGGTGGGCGCCGGCGGGTCGGGGCTGGCCGCGGTGCGGCTGCTGGTCGCCGCGGGCGTCGCCGTGGTACTGGTCGACGAGCGCGCCCCGGCCGACCACGGTGAGGCCGATCGGATGGCCCGGGCGCTCGGTGCGGAGGTGGTGCTCGGCCGTCGGGCGGTGGACCTCCTCGACGACACGATCGAGGTGGTGGTGCCCTCGCCGGGGGTCCCCGAGACCGCCCCGGTGTTCGCACGCGCGCACGCGGCGGGGATCCCGGTGTGGTCGGAGCCGGAACTCGCCCTGCGGCGTCACCCCCGCCGCCTGCTCGGTGTCACCGGGACCAACGGCAAGACCACCACCACCGAACTGCTCGCCGCGATGATGGCCGCCGGGGGCCACACGGTCCACGCCTGCGGCAACATCGGCCTGCCCGTGAGCACCGCGGCCGCGGCCAGCGCCCCCGACGCGATCCTGGTGGCCGAGCTGTCCAGCTTCCAGCTGCGCTTCGCCACCCGACTGCGCCCCGAGGTGGCGGTGCTGCTCAACCTCGCCGACGACCACCTCGACTGGCACGTCGACCGCGCGAGCTACCACGCGGCCAAGGCCCGCATCTTCGCGGCCCAGCAGCCCGAGGACTGGGCCGTCGCCGGCCAGGACGACCCCGTGACGGTCGCGCTGCGGGACGCCGCCGGGCGCGGACGGCCCGCTGCGTTCAGCGCCACCGGCGAGGTGGCGCTCGGGGTGGGGTGGCGTGCCGGTGCGGGCCAGGGTGTGTTGATCGCCCACCTCGACGGGCGTGAGGAGGAGTTGCTCGAGGTCGCGGCCCTGGCCCCCGACGGGGGCGGGGTCCCGCTCCACCGCACGGCCAACGTCGCGGCGGCGGCCACCGCCGCGCTGCTGACCGGCGTGCCGTCGACCGCCATCGCCCGCGCGGCCACCGACCACCGTCCAGGGCCGCACCGCTTCGAGGTCGTGGCCGAGGACGCCCGTGGGGTGCGCTACGTCAACGACTCCAAGGCCACCAACGTCCACGCTGCGCTGGCGAGCCTCAGGACCGCCGGCCCGACGGTGTGGATCGCAGGTGGGCTCGCCAAGGGGGCGGACCTCGGGCCCCTGGCCGGGGGACTCGACCAGGTGCGCGACGCGGTGCTGCTCGGTGCGGCCGCCGCCGATCTGGCTGCGGTGTGTCGACAGGCCGGTGTCGGTGTCCACCACGTCGAGGACCTGGCGACGGCGGTGGAGGTGGCTGCCCGGCTCGCGGTCGCCGGTGACACGATCCTGCTGGCACCGGCCTGCGCCTCCTTCGACCTGTTCACCGGCTACGCCCACCGCGGGGAGGTCTTCACCACCGCCGCACGCCGGGTCGCGACCACCATGGAGGTGGGGAGATGAGCATCGACCACGCCGCACGCCGTGCCGCTGACGACGGCGTCGTCGCGGGCCGGTGGGCCCGGCTGCGCCGACGGTGGCAGCCGGGCCCCTGGAGCGCCGACGCCACGGCACTGACCCTGCTGACCCTGGTGCTGGTCCTGCTCGGCCTGGTCATGAGCTTCTCGGCCTCCTTCGTCCCCGCTGCGGAGGCCGGGGATCCCTTCGCGGTGTTCCGGCGCCAGGCGGGCTGGGCGGCGATCGGCCTGGTCGCCTTCGTCGTCGCCGCGCGCCTCGACCACCGCATCTGGCGGGGACTCTCCTGGCCGCTGGTGGTCGTCGCGGTGGTGGGGTTGCTCCTGCTGCTCGTGCCCGGCGTGGGGGAGGCGCGTTACGGCTCGACCCGCTGGATCGGGATCGGTCCCCTGTCGATCCAGCCCTCGGAGCTGGCCAAGCTCGCGACCTTGCTGTGGCTCGCCGACGTGCTGCACCGCAAACGCCCCCGGGACGGCTCCCCCCACTCGGTGGAGCACCTGCTGGTGCCCGCGCTGCCCCTGCTGGTGCTGCTGTCGGTGCTGGTGCTGGCGCAACCCGATCTCGGCACCACGATCCTGCTGGCGCTGATCGTGGCGGCGGTGCTGTGGGTCGAGGGCCTGCCGGCGCGCATCGTCGCCGCGGCACTGGTGCTCGGTGGTGTGGCAGTGGCCGTCCTCGCGGTGATCCGGCCCTACCGCGTCGCCCGGATCCGCGGCTGGCTGTGGCCGGAGCGCTTCCCCCTCGAGGAGGGGTTCCAGCTCCTGCAGTCGCGCTACGCCCTGGGCTCCGGCGGGACCTTCGGCGTCGGGCTCGGTTCCTCACGCGGCAAGTGGCACTTCATCCCCAACGCCGATACCGACTTCATCTTCGCGGTGATCGGTGAGGAGCTCGGCCTGGTCGGTGCCCTCGGCGTGATCGCGCTGTTCACCGCCCTGCTCTACGTCGGGCTGAAGGTGGCCTACGCCGCCAGCGACGGATTCGGTCGTACCGTGGCGCTGGCCACCACGGTGTGGATCGTCGGCCAGGCACTGGTCAACATCGGTACGGTCACCGGACTGCTGCCCATCACCGGGGTCACCCTGCCGTTGGTGTCCGTTGGTGGGTCCTCGCTGGTGTCGACCCTGCTGGCACTGGGCATCCTGGTCGCCATCGCCCGGCGCGACGAGCCTGCCGCCGGTCCCCTACGAGCGGGAGGTCCCCGGTGAGCCGCACCATCCTGATCGCCGGTGGGGGCACGGCTGGGCACGTGTTCCCGGCGCTGGCGGTCGGTCGCGCGCTGCGTGCCGCGGATCCGGACCTCGAGGTGGTGTTCGTGGGCGTTGCGGACCGCCTGGAGGCCCGCCTGGTCCCCGAGGCGGGGTTCGAGCTGGTCACCATCGACGCGGTGTCGATCCCGCGTCGACCCTCCCCACGCCTGCTGAAGGTCCCCGGCGCGCTCAGGGCCGGGGTGCGGGCCTGCCGTGCGCTGATCGTCGAACGACGGGCCGCCGCTGCGATCACCTTCGGCGGCTACGTGTCCTTCCCGCTGGATCGTGCGGCCTTCCGTGAGCAGCTGCCCCTGGTGATCCACGAGCAGAACAGCGTCCCCGGCCTCACCAACCGCGTGGCAGCGCGCTGGTCCGACCGCATCGCGCTGACCTTCCCCGGTTCCGCGGCCCGCTTCAGCCGCGAGGAGCGGTGCGTGGTCACGGGCAACCCCGTCCGGCGCGACGTCCTCGAGCTCGATCGGTCGGCACGGCGCCGTGCGGCCCGTGCGCAGTTCGGGCTCGATCCCGAACTGCCCACCGTCCTGGTGTTCGGTGGCAGCCAGGGTGCGCGCAGCATCAACCGCGCCCTGGTCGAGGCGCACGGCCGGTGGCACGGGCGTCAGGTGCAGCTGCTGCATGCGGCTGGCGGTGCCGGCTACACCGCCGCGACCCGCGGCTGGGAACAGGCCCGCGCCGAGCACCCCGAGGGCCCCCCGGCCCGGCTGGTCGAGTTCATCGACGACATGGCAGCGGCCTACGCCGCGGCGGACGTGGTGGTCTGCCGTGCCGGTGCCACCTCGATCGCCGAGCTGACGGTGCTCGGGATCCCCTCGGTGCTGGTGCCCTACCCCCACGCCACGGCCGACCATCAGCGCGAGAACGCCCACGCGCTGGCACGTGCCGGGGGAGCGGTGGTCATCGACGACGAGGACCTGACCGGCGATGCGCTGGTCGAGGCGATCGGGCCCCTGCTGGACGACCCGGAGCGCTACGCCACGATGGCCCGTGGTGCGCGCGCCTTCGGGCGTCCGGATGCCGCGCAGGCGGTGGCACGGATCGTGCTCGCGCTCAGCGAGGAGGGCTCGTCATGATGCCGCGACTCGGGAACGACGGTGGTATCCACCTGGTCGGCATCGGCGGTGCCGGGATGTCCGGGTTGGCGCGCATCCTGCTCAGCCGCGGTCACCGTGTCACCGGTTCCGACCTGCGGGATGGCCGGACCCTCGAGGAGCTGCGGGTGCTCGGCGCGGGGATCTTCGTGGGGCATCACGGCGACAACGTCGGGGATGCGCAGCTCGTGGTGACCTCCTCGGCGGTGCCGGCCGACAACCCCGAGCTGCTCGCGGCACGGGAACAGGGCCGCAAGCTGCTGCGGCGTGCGGAGCTCCTCGCCGAGCTGATGCGTGACGACCGGGCCGTGCTCATCGCCGGCACCCACGGCAAGACCACGGTGACCTCGATGGCCGTGGTCGGCCTGCAGGCTGCCGGCGGCGATCCGAGCTTCGCGATCGGCGGCTCGTTGAACGAGAGCGGCACCAACGCCCATGCCGGTACCGATGGCGTGTTCGTCGCCGAGGCCGACGAGTCGGACCGCTCCTTCCTGGTGTACCGGCCCGATGTCGCGGTCGTGACCAACCTCGAGCACGACCATCCCGACGAGTTCGCCGACCTCGATGCGGTGCGACAGGCCTTCCTCGGGTTCCTCGACCGGCGCGCACCGGCTGCCCCCGCGGTGGTGTGCATCGACGACCCCGGCGCGGCCTGGCTCGCCACCCACGCCGACCCGCCAGTGGTCACCTACGGCACCGATCCGCGCGCCCAGGTGCGCGTGGTCAGCGATCAGGGCGGTCACCAGCTGCGGATCGATGGCGAGGTGGTCGCCCCGCTCGAGCTCGGCGTCCCCGGGCAGCACAACCTGCGCAACGCCGCGGCCGCACTGGCGGTGTGCCACCAGCTCGGCGTGGACGTGGCCGCCGCCGCCCGGGGGCTGACCCGGTTCAGCGGCGCCGTCCGGCGCTACCAGCGGCTGGGTGTGGTCGGTGGGGTGGAGGTGGTCGACGACTACGCCCACCATCCCACGGAGTTGCGGGCCACCCTGGCAGCTGCCCGCGGCGAACAGCCCGGCCGGATCGTGCTGCTGGTGCAGCCGCACCGCTACTCACGGACACGCATCCTCGGTGCGGAGCTCGGCCGGGCGGCCGCGGCGGCCGACGTGGTGGTGGTGACCGATGTCTACGGCTCGGCCGAGCCGCCCGTCCCCGGCGTGACGGGCAAGCTGGTCGCCGACGCTGCCGCGGAGGCGGGCGCGACCGTGGTCTACCGGGCCACGCTGCGCGACGCCGTCGAGGAGCTCGCCGCGACCGTTCGCCCGGGCGATCTCGTCCTGACCACGGGTGCGGGCGACGTCACCTCCGCAGGACCGGCGCTGCTCGAGCGGCTGGGGGCCCGAGGGTGAGCGATCCGGTCCATGACGAGCTGGTCCAGCGGTGCGTGGGACGTGTGCTCGCCGGTGCCAGCCTCGCGCCACTGACCACGCTGCGTGTCGGCGGGCCCGCCCGCGTCCTGGTGACCGCCGAGCAGGACCGTGATCTGGCGGCCGTCGCCACGGCGTGTCGCGACCACGACCTGCCCTGGGCGGTCATCGGTCGCGGCTCGAACCTGCTGGTCGCCGATGCCGGTTGGCCGGGTGTGGCGGTGGTGCTGGGCCGCGGTTACCGCGGCCTGGAGATGGCCGGTGACCGCATCACGGCCGGCGCGGCCGAGCCGCTGCCCGCGCTGGCCGTGCGCCTGGCCGATGCCGGCTATGGCGGGTTCGCCTGGGCCTGCGCCGTCCCGGGGACCCTGGGTGGCGCGGTCCGGATGAACGCCGGCGCCCACGGCGCCGACATGGCGTCCCACCTCACCGAGGTGGAGGTCTTCCGGCTGTCGAGCGCCACACGGGAGCAGTGGCCGCCGGCGGCGCTGGGGCTCACCTACCGCCACAGCGAACTGCCGGAGGACGCGGTGGTCGTGGCGGCGAGCCTGCAGCTGGCAACCGCGGTACCGGCCGAGGTCCGCGCCGAGATCGCCAGCATCCGTGCCTGGCGGCGCACACACCAGCCACTCAACGAACCGAACTGCGGATCGGTGTTCACCAACCCACCCGGTGACAGCGCCGGCCGCCTGATCGACGCCGCAGGGTGCAAGGGTCTGACCGTGGGCGGTGCCGAGGTGTCCACCCGGCATGCCAACTTCATCGTGACCCGACCGGGCGCCACGGCCACCGATGTCGCGACGCTGATCGCCCTGGTCATCGCTGCGGTCGAGCGCATCCACGGCGTCCAGCTGCGCCCGGAGGTCCGTCGACTGGGCACGGTCGAGGTGGACCAGCAGCGGCTGGCCGCGGGAGTGGCCGGTCCGTGATCGACGAACGGATCGCCGAGCGTCGTGCGGCCGTGCGCGACGACCGACGGCGGGGTCGGTTGCGCCGCACCCTGTGGGTCCTGGTGCTGCTGGCCCTGGTGGGAGGCCTGGTCGCGATCGAGCGCAGTGCGCTGGTCGGGCTGGAGGAGGTGACCGTCGGCGGGGTCGAGCGGCTCGATCCCGATGAGGTCCGTGCGGCCGCCGACCTCGAGCTCGGGACCTCCACACTGCGACTCGGGCTCCGGGAGGCGACGGCCCGGGTGGAGGCCCTGCCGCTCGTGCAGCGGGCCGAGGGGCGACGGACCGACCCGCTGACCGTCCACTTCGAGGTGGTCGAGCGCCGCCCCGCGCTGCTCGTCCGCGGGGAGGAGGTGGCCCGCTTCCTCGATCGGGAGGGTGTGGTCATCGACGAGGCGTCGGCTGCGCAGCGCGAGGCCCACGCCGGTCCCGAGATCGTGTTGGGGACGACCCCGCCGCCGGTGGGGGGGCGGGTGGGCGATGCGCCGGCGTTGGCCAACGCGCACGCGACGTGGCGAGGGTTGTCGGGGCCCTTGCGCGCGCAGGTGGTGCGCTACCGGGCCGCCGGACCCTCCGAGCTCACCCTGGAGCTGCGCACGGGCATCGACGTGCGCTTCGGGCGCGCGGAGCGCGTGGACGAGAAGGTCCGTGCGCTCGGCGCGATCCTCGAGGACATCGATGACACCCCCATCGCGACCATCGACGTGCGGGCGCCGACGGCCCCGGTGGTGATCGGTCCCTGACCCTGCCACGGCCGGGGCACGCCCGGCGGTGGTGCCTGCTTGACCCTCCTGCCGTGGGAGGGATACTGTCCACCGGAGGTTGACATAACTATAAACCTCTACCTCAGGTCGAGGCGCGACGCCGACGGCGGCGTCGCGAGCGCCATCCACCTGCCGACCCCGTCGAGCGCGACGGGAACGGTCACAACCCGCGCTGACCACAACAGCGCGGCCGAACCAGCGAGGAGCCTGCCGTGGCGGCTGCACCGACCAACTATCTGGCCGTCATCAAGGTCGTCGGCATCGGCGGAGGCGGCGTCAACGCCGTCAACCGCATGATCGATGCGGGGCTGCACGGTGTGGAGTTCGTCGCCATCAACACCGATGCCCAAGCGCTGCTGATGTCGGATGCCGACGTCAAGCTCGACATCGGCCGTGACCTGACCAGGGGGCTGGGCGCCGGTGCCGATCCGGTGGTCGGACGGTCCGCAGCCGAGGACCACCGCGACGAGTTGCTGGAGGTGCTCAAGGGTGCGGACATGGTCTTCGTCACCGCGGGCGAGGGCGGGGGTACCGGTACGGGGGCGGCACCCGTGGTGGCCCAGGTGGCCAAGGAGATCGGCGCCCTGACCATCGGGGTGGTGACCCGTCCCTTCGCCTTCGAGGGGCGCCGTCGGTCCACCCAGGCCGAGGACGGCATCACCGAGCTCAAGGACGAGGTCGACACCCTGATCGTCATCCCCAACGATCGTCTGCTGCAGATCGCCGATGGTGACACCTCGGTGATGCAGGCGTTCAAGCTCGCCGATGACGTGCTGCTGCAGGGGGTGCAGGGCATCACCGATCTGATCACCACCCCGGGCCTGATCAACCTCGACTTCGCCGATGTGCGCACGGTCATGAACGACGCCGGCAGCGCACTGATGGGGATCGGCAAGGCGCGCGGTGAGGCGCGGGCCCTGGAAGCTGCCAAGCTGGCCATCTCCTCGCCCCTGCTCGAGGCGTCCATCGACGGTGCCCAGGGCGTGTTGCTGATGCTGGCCGGCGGGAGCGACCTCGGGTTGTTCGAGGTCAACGAGGCCGCTGACGTGGTCACGCAGGCGGCCCACCCCGAGGCCAACATCATCTTCGGTGCCGTGATCGACGACGCGCTGGGTGACGAGGTCAAGGTCACCGTGATCGCGGCAGGTTTCGACAAGTACACCGGTGAGGTCGAGCAGCACGGCGCCTTCGTCGCCACCTCGGAGCCCACGCCCGCGGCACCCGCGTCGGTGGTCGAGCCGGAGGACGAGCCCGACGAGGTCTTCACGCCGGAGCCGGACGCCGCCCGGCCGCACAACGGCGCCCACCAGCCGGCCGAAGAGGAGGAGGACGACCTCGACGTCCCCTCCTTCCTGCGCTGAGGCCCAGGTTGGACACGGCGGTCGCGGTCGAGCTCGACGCTGACACCCGTGGCTGGTTCACCGGCCGTGACCCCGGCGACACCGCGCCGGTGGGCGGTGAGGGCAACCTCGCCCACCGGCGGCCCCACCGGCCGGTGGATCTGGCGCGGGCGCGACGCGCCGTCGCCAGGGCCACGGGCACCGATGCCGCCGTGTGGCACCTGCTGCACCAGGTGCACGGTGCCGAGGTCGGCGTGGTCGACGACCGTGTGGCGCCGGGGACGGAGCTGCGGGGAGTGGACGCCGCCGTCACGGCGCTGCGCGACCGCCCGCTGGTGGTTCAGGCGGCGGACTGCGTGCCCGTACTGCTGGCTGCGCCGGGGGGCGTCGGCGTGGCCCACGCGGGGCGGGCCGGGCTCCTGGCCGGTGTCCTGCCGGCCGCGGTCGCCAGCCTGCGTGCGCTGGTGGGGGACGGACCCGTGCGGGCCGCCGTGGGGCCGGCCATCGGTGCCTGTTGCTACGAGGTCCCCGCGGCGATGCGCGACGCGGCCGCCGAGCGCCTCCCCGTGCTGGCCGCCACGACCTCGTGGGGGACCCCCGCCCTGGATCTCCCGGCGGGAGCACGCGCGCAGCTGGACGCCGACGGGGTGGAGCTGGTGTGGACCGATGACCGGTGCACGCGCTGCACCCCGACGCTGTTCAGCCACCGGCGCGATCCGGCCAGCGGCCGCCAGATCGGCATGGTCGTGCGGACCGCCCAGGACGGCGTGGGCGGGGGAGTGGCGACGTGATCGATGATCGCGAGCTGGCCGAGCGTCTGGCGACGACCCGTCAGCGCATCGCCGACGCGGCCACGGCCGCCGGGCGACAACCGGGCGACGTGGTGCTGCTGGGCGTGACCAAGACCCATCCGCCGCGTCTGGCCCGTGCTGCGGTGGAGCTGGGCCTGGCCGACCTCGCCGAGAACCGTGTCCAGGAGCTGGTGGCCAAGCGGGACCAGGTCCCCGGCGCCCGTTGGCACCTCGTCGGCCGCCTGCAGCGCAACAAGGTCAAGGACATCGTCGGGACCCACACCCTGGTGCACAGCGTCGACCGCCGCTCGCTCATCGACGCCCTCTCCGGGCGCGCGGAGCGCGAGCGGGTGGTCCAGCGGATCCTGATCCAGGTCAACGTCGGTGACGATCCGGCCAAGGGGGGGTGCAGCTTCACCGAGACCGAGGAGCTCGTCGCCTACGCTCGCGGCCGACCCAACCTCGCCGTCGAGGGACTGATGACGATCCTGCCCCTGCCTCCAGAGGATGCCGACCCCCGTGCGGAGGCCCGGCCGTTGTTCGCCGCGTTGCGACAGCAGCGCGACACGATCCGCGACCGGTTCCCGGAGGTCGTCCACCTCTCCATGGGGATGTCCATGGATCTCGAAGCCGCCGTGGCGGAGGGAGCGACGATGGTGCGGGTCGGGACCGCCCTGTTCGGCCCCCGTGGCGATGGGCCGTGGCGAAAGGACGCAGCGTGAGCGCGATGTGGAACCGCACCCTGGTGTACCTCGGGCTGCGTGAGGAGCCCGACGAGGTCTACGACGAGTTGCCGGCGCGTTTCGTCCCGGAGGACGATCCCTACGCCGAGCACGCGCCACCGCGCGGCGGCGCCGCGCGGCGGGAGGTCGTGGTCGACCGTCCGGCAGGCGAACCCGCCATGGCCGTCAGCGGCGCCAGGGAGTCCCGGGAGGACAGCCCGGCCGCAGCCTCCACACCGGCACCCGCCCGCTCCGCCCCGCTGTCGGCGGTGGACGACAACGTGCGGCCGCTGCGTGTGGCGGCGCCGCGTGCGGACAGCTCCTCCTCCCGGGCGGTCGCCCGCGTCGCCCAGGTGGAGGTCTCGGATTTCGATGACGTCGAGGCGGTCGGTGCCCGCTACCGGACCGGCCAGGCGGTGCTGTTCGACCTGTCCGGCACCTCCGCCGCGACGGCACGCCGGGTGGTCGACTTCGTCGCCGGTCTGACCTACGCGCTGCGTGGCCAGCTGACCAAGGTCGGTTCGCGCGCCTTCCTGCTGGTGCCCGAGGGGGTGCGGATCTCATCCGAGGAGCGCCGGCGTCTGACCGAGCTCGGTTACCGCGTACCCGCGGCCGGGAGCGACACGTGATCCTGGCGCAAGCCGCGACGGGCCGACCCGTCTCCTCGGTGCTGGTGCTGCTGCTCCAGCTGTACACCTTCGTGCTCTTCGCGTACGTGATCTTCTCGTGGATCCCCCGCACCCCCGAACCGCTGGTGCCCTTCCAGCTGGGTGTGCGCAGGCTCGTGGAGCCCGTGCTGACCCCGCTTCGCAGGGTCATCCCACCCCTGCGGTTGGGCGGGATCGCCCTGGACCTGTCCATCCTGGTGGTGTTCTTCGGCATCTCCCTGCTGCTCCTGCCGTTGGCCGCCTCGCTGCCCTTCTGACCCTCCCACCGACCGGCCGAACCGGAGCACCACGATGCCCTACAGCCCCGAGGACATCGTCGCCTACGCCTTCCGCACCCGCGCTCGCGGTTACGACCGCGACGAGGTGGACGGCTTCCTCGACGCCCTCGCCGACCAGATCGAGCAGGAGCGCACGCAGGCGGCTGCGCTCGAGGAGAGGATCGGGGCACTGGAAGCCCGCCTCGCTGAGGCCGATGAGAGCGAGCGCGCGCTGAAGCGCACGTTGGTCACGGTCCAGGACGCTGCGGACCGCGCCCTGACCGAGGCACAGCAGGAGGTCGCAGAGCTGCGTGCCGAGGCCGATCGTGAGGTCGCCGAGCTGCAGGAGCGCACCGAGCGGGAGCTCACGGAGCACCGTGCCCGTGCCGAGGCGGAAGCTGCCGAGGTGGTCGCCGCCGCGCAGGCCGAGGCGCTCGCGCAGCGCGAGAGGGTGCGCGAGCTGCAGGAACTCGACGCCGGACATCGGGCTCGTCTGCGCGACCACCTCGAGGAACAGCTCGCCGCCCTGCGTGAGCTCCCCGACCCCTTCGCCGAGCTGGAGGTCGAGGACCCCGGCGTTGCCGGGGATGGCGATCCGGGCGGGCAGGATCCTGCGGGGCAGGACGGCGACCCTCACGACACCGGCGGACAGCCCGACGCCGCGGAGCATGACCCCTGGCGGTTGTCACCCAGCGCGACGGCGACGCAGGCTGCAGGTGGGACGGACGACGAGCCTGGCGTGGGTGACGGCGATCGTGACGGGGACGCCGACGGTGCCGACCATCCCGAGGACGCCGGGGCTGCGGCCCCTGAGGACCCCGACACCCGGGACCGTCCCGACGCGCCCATGTGGGGCTGACGATCCCGCGGGCCCGCGCCGGCGCGATGTCAGCCGGGAGGTGCCGCCGCACCGCGCCGCGCGGCGCGCTCCAGGGGATGGTCGCGGTAGCCGAACCGTGCCGCCAGCCACACGTAGGCCGGCATGATCAGCGGTCCGAGCCGCTCGGACTGGCGGACGTGGACCGCTTCGTGCGCCAGCAGGACCGGGTCGGGGTCCACGCGGCGGCTGATCACCACCAGACCGACGGTGTTGGCGTGGGCGCCGACGGCCTGTAGGGCCAGCCGTGAGGGACCGCCGGCCCCGCGCACCACGAAACAGCCGAGGTCGGGCTCCCAACGCGGCCGCGCACCGGACAGTGCCGCCAGCAGCAGCCCCACGGCGGTCAGCGGCGCCGCCCAGAACGCTGCGGCGGCACGGCCGAGCCGCGTGCGTGGTCGCTGCGGTACCCAGTCACCGAGCTGCTGTGCCCATGCCGGCTGCGGACGAGCGAGCGCGATGTCCGCCGAGGCCGACGGTCGCGTCAGCTCGCCCCGGCCGACGGCCACCGCCTCCCGTCGCTGCCGCACCACGCCGACGATCCCGGCTGCCAGGCTCGACCAGAACAGCGCCGCTCCCAGGCGCCGCATCATGTGCGCATCGCCACCAACGCGTTGCCCAGTTCGCCGAGGTCGACCGGTGTGCCGTCGGCGACGGGCTCGCGGTGCACCGCGGTCGCCAGCACGTCGCGGGCAACGGCGTCGTAGTGGCCGGCGGCAGCGAGCTCCTCGTCGAGTTCGGGGGGCGTGACGGCGAGCACCAGCTCGATGCGGTCGTCGAGGTCGAGCCCGGCGGCCTTGCGCTGGTCGTTGATGGCGCGTACCAGCTCGCGTGCCGCGCCCTCCACCTCCAGCTCGCGGGTCAGGGCGGTGTCCAGGGCGAAGGAGCTGGTGGCGTCGCGTGCCACGGCCCAGCCGGTCCGCGGGCGCTCGATCACCTCGACCATCTCCGGGGTGATGGTCACCTCGTCGTCGCCCACCGTCAGCTGGGCGTCGCCGACGCGCAGTCGCTCCGCCAGCGCCGCTGCCTGCTCGGCATCCAGCCCGGAGATCACGCCGGCGACCTCGGGCGCGCGCTGCTGGAAGACCGGTCCCAGGGCACGGAAGTTGGGCTTGCAGCTGCGCTCCACGAGGTCGCCGGTGCCGTCGGCGAGTTCGACGTCGTGGACGTTGAGCTCCTCGGCGATCTCGTGGGCCAGACCTGCCAGCCCCTCCCGTTCCCCCTCGGGGACGCTGACCAACGCCCGCGCCAGGGGCTGACGGATGCGGACGTTGCTGTCGTTGCGGGCCTGACGTCCGAGCTCGACCACCCGGCGGGTGGTGGCCATCGCTCGGCGCAGCTCGGGGTCACGCCAGGCGGGGTCGGCCACGGGGAAGTCGCTCAGGTGGACGGAGTCGTGCGTGCCCCCGCCACCCGTGGCGCGCAGCGGCGCCACCTCGAGGTCCTGCCACAGCCGTTCGGCCAGGAAGGGGGTGAAGGGCGCCAGCAGCTGGGACAGCGTCGTGAGACAGGTGTGCAGGGTGTGGTAGGCAGCGGCCTTGTCGGCCGGGTCGTCGTGCACCGACTTCCAGAACCGACGACGGTTGCGTCGCACGTACCAGTTGGACAGATCGTCGACGAACCGCTCCAGCGCACGGGTGGAGGTGGAGACGTCGTAGCGCTCCAGGGCGGTGTCGACGGTGTCGATCAGCTCGGCGAGCTCGGCCAGGACCCACCGGTCGATGGCGGGACGCTCGGCCACCTCCGGCGCGGGATCGCTGCGCTCGAAGCCGTCGATCTCGGCGTAGGTGGTGAAGAACACGTGGGTGTTCCACAGCGTCAGCAGGAAGCGGCGGACGACGTCCTCGAGCAGGTTGTGGCTGACCCGTCGGTTCACCCACGGGTTGCCCTCCGCGAACATCAGCCAGCGCAGCGCATCGGCGCCGTGGGCCTCGATGAGCTCCCAGGGGTCGAGCACGTTGCCCGCGGACTTCGACATCTTGCGACCGTCCTCATCCACGATGTGGCCGAGGACGGCGCAGGTGCGGTAGGAGCTGTCGTCGAACAGCAGGGTGGACTCCGCGAGCAGCGAGTAGAACCACCCTCGGGTCTGGTCGATCGCCTCGCAGATGTAGTCGGCGGGGTAGTGGCGGGCGAACTCCTCCTGACCCTGATGGGGGTAGCCCCACTGCGCGAAGGGCATGCCCCCCGAGTCGAACCAGGCGTCGGCGACCTCGGGCACCCGGTGGGCCGTGCCGCCGCAGGCGGCGCAGGTGAGGGTGATCTCGTCGACGTAGGGCCGGTGGGGGTCGAGGTCGCTGAGGTCGCGGCCAGCCTTCTCGCTCAGCTCCGCGCGGCTGCCCACCACCTCGACGTCGTCGCACTGCGAGCACCGCCAGAAGGGCAGCGGCGTGCCCCAGTACCGGTCGCGGGACAGCGCCCAGTCGACGTTGTTCTCCAACCAGCGACCGAAGCGGCCGTCACGGATGTGCTCGGGATGCCAGTCGATCTGTGCGTTGTTGGCCAGCAGCTGGTCGCGCTTGGCGGTGGTGCGGATGTACCACGAGGGCTTGGCCCAGTACAGCAGCGGCCGCCGGCACCGCCAGCAGAAGGGGTAGGTGTGGGTGTAGGTCCGCTGCTCGAGCAGCAGGCCGCGCTGGGCCAGGTCCCTGGCCAGCGACTCGTCGGCGTCCTTGACGAACACCCCGGCCCAGGGGCCGATCGTGAAGCTGCCGGTGGCGTCCACGGGGTTGAGCACGGGGAAGCCGTGTGCGCGGCCGACGGCCATGTCGTCGGCGCCGAAGGCGGGGGCGAGGTGGACGATCCCCGACCCGTCGGCGGTGGTCACGAAGTCGGCGGTGACCAGCCGGTGGGTGTCGGCGTCCTCGGGCAGCGGCACGAAGTCGAAGGGACGCTGGTAGTGGGTACCGACCAGCTCCTCGGGCGCCACGGTGCGCACGACCTCGGCATCCGCACCGAGCACGGCCTCGCGCCGCGCACGGGCCAGCACCAGCAGCTCGTCCTCCACCCCGAAGGCCGAGGTGCGGACCAGCTCGTAGACGATGTCGCTCCCCACGGCGCAGGCGGTGTTGGAGGGCAGGGTCCAGGGTGTCGTGGTCCACACCACCAGTGCCGCGCCCTCCGCGGCCAGGGGCCCGTCGGTGACGGGGAAGCGGACGTAGACCGAGGGGTCGTCCACCTCCTGGTAGCCCTGGGCGACCTCGGCGTCGGACAGGGCCGTGCCGCACCGACCGCAGTAGGGCGCGACCCGGTGGTCCTGGAAGATCAGGTCCCGCTCCCACAGCGTCTTCAGCGCCCACCACAGGCTCTCGACGTAGGTGGCGTCCATGGTGCGGTAGGCGTCGTCGGTGTCGATCCAGAAGCCGATGCGCTCGGTGAGGTCCTCGAAGGCGCCGACGTAGCGCAGCACCGACTCACGGCAGCGCGCGTTGAAGGCCTCGATGCCGAAGGCCTCGATGTCGGCCTTGGAGTCCAGCCCGAGCTCGCGTTCCACCTCGAGCTCCACGGGCAGGCCGTGGCAGTCCCAGCCGCCCTTGCGACGCACCGACAGGCCCTTCATGGTGCGGTAGCGCGGGAAGATGTCCTTGAACACCCTCGCTTCCACGTGGTGGGTCCCGGGCATGCCGTTGGCCGTGGGCGGGCCCTCGTAGAACGACCAGTCGGGTGCGCCTTCGCGCTGGGCGAGGCTGCGCGCGAACACGTCCCGGTCGCGCCACAGTGTGAGCACGTCCTGCTCGAGGCTCGGCAGGTCGGGGCGGGGTGCGACCTCGGGCCACATCCGCTGCGCGGGTGCGTCGGCCCCGCCGTCAGCCGGCTGCGGGTGGGCCGACGGGGAGCCACTGGCGGGCATCGAGGTGGCGGTCGGATCGGGCATCGTCGTGGTCCTCGGGTCGGTGCCGTCCGCGCGGGACGGCGCGTACACGCTCCCGAGGGACGATCCGGGCGGGGGACGCCGGACCGCGGTACCACCCTCGTTGGTCACACCCGCCGGGGGAGGGGTGACCCGCTCGTCGTCGCTGCCGCGCGGTCGGGTGGGCACCGGAGGCAACGCGGGGGGTCGCGCTGCGGCGCCGGTCACCGGCCGTGGGCCCGCGTGTCGTGCGGTGCCGTCCACGCCTACGCCCGGATCCGCTCCCCTCAGGGCCCGGACACGGTCTCGGGGTGGCCGCTCGGAGGTGATGACACCCGGGCCCCACCGCCGGCTTCCACCGTCCCGGCTCGCTCGTGGTGAGGCGGCTCCTGGTGCCGTGTCCTCGTCATCGCGTTGTCGTCGCCACACCTCGATGCGGCGACCGCCACAGTCTACGGGGTGGCGGGCGTGGTCGGGGCAGCCGGTCGGGGCAGCCGGTCGGGGGTGGGGTGCGGTCGTCGACCCGGCTGCGTCTGCTATCTTCCCCGCCCTCATGGCACGCAAACGACCCACCGACAAGCAGCTCCTCGCCCGTCGCGAGGAGCTGGAAGCTGAGCGCGCGGAGCTCCTGGACCAGGTCGAGGATCTGGACGCGGAAGCCGATGTCAACAACTGGCGCGAGGGTGGCTTCGACGACGACCCCGCCGACGCCGGTTCGGCCAGCTTCGAGCGGGAGACGGCCCAGTCGCTGTCGAACCACGCTCGCGGGCTGCTCACCCAGATCGACGACGCCCTGCGACGCATGGATGCCGGTACCTACGGCCTGTGTGAACGTTGCGGCGAACCGATCGAGGCGGAGCGGCTGGAGGCGATCCCCTACGCGACGTTGTGCATGGAGTGCAAGCGTCGCGAGGAGACGGGTCGCTGAACCGGTGAACGACGACCCCACCGCGGCGTCACCACCCGAGCAGGGGCCCGAGCCGGACGCGGACGGGGCGCCTGCGCCGCACCCGCACGCCACGGCCGTCGGGTTGGCTGTCGCGGTGACGCTGGTGGTGATCGACCAGGCCACCAAGGAAGTGGTCGAGGCGCTGCTGACCCCCGGTCGCTTCGTGCCGCTGCTCGGTGACCACATCGGGTGGCAGCTGGTCTACAACCCCGGTGGGGCCTTCGGGCTGCCCCTGCCGCACTGGGTGTTCCTCATCGTCACCGTGGGCGTGCTGGTGCTGGTCGGACGCATCCTGCCCCTCAGCAGCTCCCTGCTGGCCGCCACGGCCTACGGGATGCTGCTCGCCGGCGCCGTGGGCAACGTGCTCGACCGGTTGTTCCGAGCCGGCGGCGAGGCCTTCGGCAGCGGCTTCGTGGTCGACTTCGTGGCCTGGGGCAGCTTCCCCCGGTTCAACGTCGCCGACAGCGCGATCACCGTCGGTTTCGTGCTGCTGGTGCTGGCGCTGTGGCGCGAGGAGCGGGCCGCCGCCGCAGCGGATGACGGCGCCGAGCACACGGATCCGTGAACCGTCTCGAGGTCACCGATGACCTTGCGGGGCAGCGCCTCGATGTGTTCCTCGCCGCGCAGCTGGGCGTCCCACGCAGCCGTGCCGCGGCCCGGATCGATGCCGGTGACGTCCGCATCGGTGCCGAGGTGGTGGCCCGCAGTCGACGTGTGCGTGCCGGGGAGGTGGTCGAGATCGCCGCGCCCGCACCACGTGTCGCGCCACCACCGCCACCGCTGCCACCGATCCGCTACCGCGACGAGCACCTGCTGGTGGTCGCCAAGCCCGCGGGGTTGGTGGTGCATCCCGGCGCCGGACATCCCGACGGCACCCTGGTCGACGCGCTGCGGGCCGCGGACATCCCCCTGGCCGCCGGCAGCGAGGACCACCGCCCCGGCATCGTGCACCGCCTCGACCGCGACACCTCGGGGCTGTTGCTGGTGGCCTGTACGCAGCCGGCCTTCCGCGGGCTGACCGCCGCGCTGGCGGCGCGGCGCGTCGCCCGCCGCTACCTCGCCGTGGTCGCGGGGATCCCTGCACAGGCCCGTGGGCGTATCGAGGCGCCCATCGGGCGTGATCCGCGCGAGCGCACGCGCTTCGCGGTGGTCAGCGAGGGCAAGCCGGCAACCACGCGCTACCGGACCCTGTCGACAGTCCAGGTCGCCGCGGTCGCCGCCGGCCAGCAGGCGGAGATCGCCGCGCTGGCCTGCCAGCTGGGGACGGGCCGCACCCACCAACTCCGGGTCCATCTGGCTGCTCTGGGCACACCGATCCTCGGCGACCTCACCTACGGGGCACCAGCGGCCCTGGCCCGGGCACTGGGCCTCGACCGCCCCTTCCTGCACGCCGCGGCGCTGGGGGTGGACCATCCGGTCACCGGCGAGCGGATCGAGCTGTTCGAACCCTTGCCGGCGGAGCTGCGGGCGGTGCTGCAACGCGCCGGGCTGCCCGAGCCCGGCGCGCAGCAGCTGCGCGCCGACGGCGTCGAGGACGCCGACCGGTGAGCGCCCGGGGCCCGGATGGGCCCCGAGCCGGGGGTGTCGGCGGTGTGGGCGGTGGGGCCTCTCAGGCCTCCGGATCCTGGCTGACCTCGCCACGCCAGGCACCGGTCTCCTCGCCACGGGACTCGATGAAGGCCTTGAAGCCCTCCAGATCGCGCGAGACGTAGGCCTCGGTGATGCCGAGCGCCGTACCGACCTTCTCGACGACGTCGTCGGGGTCGACGTCCATCTGGAGCGTGACGCGGCACCTGCCGTCGTCCAGCCGGTGGAAGGTCACGACGCCTGCGTGCCAGGTGTCGCTGCCCGGCTCGGTCTTCCAGGCGATGCGCTGGTCGGGGGTCTGCTCGGTGATCGTGGTCTCGAAGGAGCGCTGGGCACCGGCGAGGTGCACGTGCCACCGGATCGTGGTGTCATCCAGCTGCTCGACCCGCTCCACGTCCTGCATGAACCGCGGGAAGGACTCGAACTGGGTCCACTGGTCGTAGGCGGTCCGCACCGGGACCTCGACGTCGATCGATCGCGTGATGGTCGTCATGTGGTACTTCCTTGCCGGGTACACCTCACCATGGACGCCGTGGCCCACCGTTGCCAGGCGCACCGTGCCGGCCATCGGACACCTGTCCGTCCCACCGGGGCGCACGCCCCATCCGCTCGGGCGTGCGCGCGCGTCGCCCACGCCGGGTCGGCGGCGGCGTGCCGTCCCGGGTGGGTGCTAGGTTCCCCGGGCGCGAACCACAGGCGTGTGGTTCTTCCCCGTCACACGCCCGTGGGCGCACCCAGCGGTCCCAGCGGTCCCAGAGCATCGGTCACCGCGGCCGCAGGTGTCGGGGTCGCACCCACCGACGTGGTCAGGTGCGACCGGACCGAGCTCGACGAGACCAGGGGAGCCCGTGAGCAGCAGCTTCGCCCACCTGCACGTCCACACCGAGTACTCGATGCTGGACGGCGCCTCGCGCATCGACGAGCTGGTGCGCCACGTCCATGCCGACGGCCAGCCAGCCGTCGCCATCACCGATCACGGCGTGCTGTTCGGGCTGGTCGACTTCTACCGCGCAGCCCAGCGCGAGGGGGTCAAGCCGATCCTCGGCTCGGAGCTCTACCAGGCGGTCGGGTCGCGCCACGAGCAACGGCTGGGGGGCTCGGACGGGCGGCAGCGGTACTACCACCTGACGGTGCTCGCCCAGGACGACGTCGGCTACCGCAACCTCGTCTCGCTGTCGACGCGGGCCTACCTCGAGGGCACCTGGTACAAGCCGCGGGTCGACATGGAGGTCCTCGCCGACCACAGCGACGGGATCATCGTGCTGTCGGGGTGCCTCGGCTCGGAGGTCAACCAGCACCTGCTGGCCGGCGACGAAGCCGCGGCCAGGCGGACCTTGAGCGACTTCAAGGACATCTACGGCCCCGAGCGCTACTTCGTGGAGCTGCAGGACCACGGGATCGCCGAGCAGCGGCGCACCTGGCCCCTGCTGGAGAAGCTGGCCAAGGAGCTCGGCCTGCGCACGGTGATCGCCAACGACTCCCACTACACCAAGGCCGAGGACGCTCAGGCCCACGACGCGCTGCTGTGCATCCAGACGGGTTCGAAGATCTCCGACCCGGACCGGTTCAAGTTCCAGGGTGAGGACTTCTTCGTCAAGAGCGCGCGCCAGATGCGGTCGCAGTTCCACGCCTACCCGGAGGCGCTGGACACCACCCTCGACATCGCGGAGCGCTGCAACGCCACCATCGAGTTCGACCTCGATCTGCTGCCCGCCTTCCCCTGTCCCGACGGGATGAGCGAGGCTCAGTTCCTGCGCCACAAGGTGTGGGAGGGCGCACGCGCCCGCTACGGCGACCCCGTGCCCACGGCGGTCTCGGAGCGGGTCGAGTACGAGCTCGGCGTCATCGAGCAGATGGGGTTCCCCGCCTACTTCCTGATCGTCGCGGACCTGTGCGCGCACGCCCGCGCGGAGGGCATCCGCGTGGGGCCGGGTCGCGGGTCGGCCGGCGGCTCGGTGGTGGCCTACTGCACCGACATCACCCGGGTCGATCCCATCAAGCACGGGCTGATCTTCGAGCGGTTCCTCAACCCCGCCCGCATCCAGATGCCCGACATCGACATCGATTTCGACGACCGTCGCCGCGGCGAGATGATCAAGTACGCGGCACGGCGCTACGGCGAGGACCACGTCGCCCAGATCGTCACCTTCGGCACGATCAAGGCCAAGTCCGCGATCCGCGACGCCGCCCGGGTGCTCGACCACCCCTTCAAGGTCGGTGACGAGCTCGCCAAGATGATGCCGCCACCCGTGCAGGGCAAGGAGGCGGCGCTGTCGGAGGCCTACGACAAGTCCGCCGAGCTGCGCGCCGCCCGGGAGGACCCCACCCACCGTGAGGTGCTCGAGACCGCGGAGAAGCTCGAGGGGCTGAAGCGCCAGCACGGCATCCACGCGGCCGCGGTGGTCATCGGGGCCAGGCCGCTGCACGAGACCGTGCCGCTGCTGCGCACCGACAACGGGGAGATCGTCACCCAGTACGAGATGGGTGCGGCCGAGGACATCGGCCTGCTGAAGATGGACTTCCTGGGGCTGCGCAACCTCACGGTGCTCTCCGACGCGGAGCGCCACATCGCCGCCAACCGTGGGACCGAGGTGGACCTCGACGATCCTGCGCTCCTCGGCGAGATGGACGACCCGGCCACCTTCGCCATGCTCGGCACCGGCTACACCCTCGGGGTGTTCCAGCTGGACTCCACCGGGATGCAGGCCCTGGTCCGCAAGCTCAAGCCCACGCGCTTCGAGGACATCTCCGCGCTGCTGGCGCTGTACCGCCCGGGGCCGCTGGGCATGGACATGCACATCGCCTTCGCCGATCGCAAGAACGGCCTCGAGCAGGCGGTGTTCGACCACCCCGACCTCGAACCCATCCTGGGCGAGACCCACGGGGTGATCGTCTACCAGGAACAGGTCATGCGCATCGCCACCGACCTCTCGGGGTTCTCGATGGCGGAGGCCGACGCGCTGCGCAAGGCGGTGGGCAAGAAGAAGCGCGACCTGATGGAGGCGCAGAAGGACCAGATGATCTCCGGCGGCGTGGCCAACGGCTACGACGAGGCCTTCATGGTCAACCTGTGGGGGCTGATCGAGAAGTTCGCCGAGTACGGCTTCAACAAGGCCCACACCGTCGCCTACGGGGTGGTCAGCTACCAGACCGCCTGGCTGAAGACCCACTACCCCGTGGAGTACATGGCCGCGCTGCTGACCAGCGTGAAGAACCACAAGGACAACAAACCGCTCTACCTCAACGAGTGCCGGCGCATGGGCATCCCGGTGCTGCCACCCGATGTCAACGAGTCCGGCAGCGACTTCACCCCGCGTGGGGAGGAGATCCTGTTCGGGCTGTCCGCGGTGCGCGGTGTCGGGGAGGCGATCGTGGCCTCGATCGTGGAGGCCCGCTCCGCTCGGGGCCGGTTCGAGGACTTCGTCGACTTCTGCGCCAAGGTCGACGCCAGCGTGCTGAACAAGAAGACGCTCGAGAGCCTGATCCTGGCCGGGGCCTTCGCCCGCATGGGACACAGCCGCAAGGGGCTGCTGGCCAGCTACGAGGGCATCGTCGACGCGGCGCTGACCCGCAAGAAGGCCGAGGCGGCGGGGCAGTTCTCGCTCTTCGACGGGGTGGGAGGCGGTGCGGATGACGCTGCCGAGCTCGGTCTGGACACGGCGCCGGAGATCCCGGAGGCCGAGTACGACAAGGCACAGATGCTGCGCTTCGAGCGGGAGATGCTCGGGCTCTACGTCTCCGATCATCCGCTGTTCGGCACCGAGAAGGTGCTCGAGGGCTACACCGACGCGACCTGCGCCAGCCTGCGTGAACGCGACGACGGTGCCATGGTGGTCATCGGTGGGGTGCTCACCGGCCTGACGAAGAAGTTCACCCGCAAGGGCGACACCTACCTCGTGGCGACGCTCGAGGACCTCACGGGACAGGTCGAGGTGGTGTTCTGGCCGGGCACCTACCGGGCCGCCCACGAGGTGCTCGACGAGGACGCGGTGCTGGTGGTCACCGGGCGGCTGGAGGTCCGTGACGAGGCCGTGAAGATGACCGCCAACAAGGTGTCGGTGCCCGACCTCTCCGAGGCGCTCGGGGCGCCGGTGGTCGTCTCCTTCGCGGCCGAGCAGTGCACCCTGGATGCGGTGCAGCGGCTCAAGGACGTGCTGGGGGGCCATCAGGGTGTGGTGCCCGTCCACCTCGAGGTGGTGGCACCGGATGGTGCCCGTCGCATCTACCGCCTCGGCGACGACCTGCGTGTGGAACGGCGTCCGGGGCTGTTCGGGGAACTCAAGGCCGCCTTCGGTCCCGACGCGGTGGACGCCGAGGTGGGGGAGCGCACCTACGGCGAGGAGCGTGAGGAGCCCGCCTGGCGTCGGCGCCGGCAGGAGTCGGAGCTGGCGGGCAGCCGGTAGGGCTCGCGCCCCGCCGTGGGACCGGTCACCCGCCGCCGGGCCGCGCTGACCGGCTCGGCTCGGCCTGACAGCCGTGCTCGGCGCGGTAGGCGGCGATGCGTGCCACATCCGCGCTGGTGAGCACCGGCCGGCCGTCAACCTCGGCGTGCTCGAGGTGGGTCACGATGTCATCGATCGTGGCCAGCGCGACGGTGGTCAGTCCGAGCTCCTCCGCGAGCTCCTCGAGGGCCGAGCGTGGGGTGCTGCCCCGCTCCCGCCGATCGACCCCGACGACCAACCCCACCACCTCGATGTCCGCCTGCGCGCGCAGCAGCGGCACGGTGGCCCGAACCGAGGTCCCGGCGGTGGTCACGTCCTCGACGATGACCACGCGGTCGCCGTCGCGCAGTTGGTGGCCGATCAACCGCCCACCTTCCCCGTGGTCCTTGGCCTCCTTGCGGTCGAAGCACACACCGAGGTCGCGACCGTGGTGCGCGGCCAGCGCGATACCGGTGGTGACCGCCAACGGGATCCCCTTGTAGGCCGGGCCGAACAGCACATCGACCTCGTCGGCGAAGGCGTCGTCGATCGCGGCCGCGTAGAAGCGGCCCAGGGTGGCCAGCTGCTGGCCCGAGCGGTAGCGGCCCGCGTCGATGAAGTAGGGCATGCGACGCCCGGACCTGCCCACGAAGTCACCGAAGCGCAGCACCCCGCAGGACACCATGAAGTGCACGAACGCCGCGGTGCGCGTCCGCGGGTCCTCGATCTCCGCCATCGCTCATGCCTCCTTCTCGCCCGCTCGTGCGGTGTGTGCCTGCGGCGGTGTCTGGGTCGGGGTCGGCTGCTCCGGCGGCTCGCGCAGCGGCAGTGGCAGCTGGCGATCCCGTGCGGTGAGCTCCTCCTGCACCAGGCGCACCACCTCCTCCCAGGTCTCCGCCCGGGGGCCGGGGAGATGCCGGTTGTAGGGCTGGTCGAACACGATCGCCGTGCGGCCTGCCGCGCGCAGGGACAGGATGTTGGTGGGGGAGTCGTCCACGTACAGATCGGCCCCGACGTTCGGCTTGTCGCCGATGAAACACAGGTCGCGGTAGGGGATCTGGTGCGCGTCCAGCCAGGCTGCGGTGTCGGCTGCGGAGGCCTCGTGCGCCCAGTTGAAGATCAGTCGGTGCGTGATGATCCGGATCCACACCCCGGCATCGGACAGCTGCCACAGCGCGTCGGACACCCCGGGTAGCGGCTGCATGCGCCGGAACATGCGGTCCTCGACCACCGCACGGCGGTGCGCCTCCTCGAACTCCTCGAAGCTCAGGCCCCACTGCGAGTAGGCGTCCAGGATCGTCTGGGGTGCCAACGTGGCCGGGTCGAGGCCACGCTGGCGGGCCACCGAGGCCCGGAAGGCGCCCTCGTAGTCCGCACAGACGCCGTCGAGGTCGACGCCGAGCACGATCGGCGTGCCGGTGCTCATCCTTGCTCCTGTGGCTGATCCGGGGTCGCGTGGGTCACCGGCGACGACCGGGGTGTGCGGCGGCCGTGCGCGACGCTAACGCGCGGCGCCCTCGCTCGGGTGGAGGCCGTGGCTGGCCGCCGCGGACGCGGACCCGGGTGCACGGCGGTCGTGGACGGGCCACGCACTAGGCTACGACGCCACGCCGGCGCACCCACGACGTCGGGCCCCGACCGATGACCCGGAGCCGTGATGCCCCTGCCCGATCTCGACCCCGAGCAACGGCGCGCCGCGCTCGAGAAGGCCGCCGACGCCCGGCGGGAACGGGCCCGGATCAAGCAGCAGCTCAAGGCCGGTGACACCACCCTCACCGCGGTGCTCGACGCCGCCGAGGACTCGGAGGTGCTGGCGAAGATGCGCGTCAGCGAGGTCCTGGAAGCCATGCCGGCCATGGGACCGGTCAAGGTCGAGCGGCTCATGGCGCAGCTGAAGATCGCCCGGTCACGACGTCTGCGCGGGCTCGGTCCGCGGCAGCGCACGGCACTGGTCGACGCCTTCGTGCGACGCCAGTGACCGGTCGGCGCGGGTTGTTGGTGGTCATGGCCGGACCCTCCGGCGTGGGCAAGGGCACCGTCCACGCCCGTGTCCGCGCCCTGCTGCCCGATGCGGTGCTGTCGGTCTCGGCCACCACCCGTGCCCCCCGCGCCGGCGAGGAGGACGGGGTGGACTACCACTTCGTGACGCCGGAGCGCTTCCAGGAACTGATCGACAACGACGCGCTGCTCGAGTGGGCCGAGTACGCCGGCAACCGCTACGGCACCCCGAGCGAGCCCGTGGCGGCGGCCGTCGCCGCCGGTCACGTGGTGGTGCTCGACATCGAGCTCCAGGGGGCGCTCCAGGTCAAGGCGCACGATCCCGGCGCACTGCTGGTGTTCCTCATCCCCCCGACCTTCGAGGAGCTCGAGCGTCGCCTGCGCAGCCGGGGCACCGAGGAGCCCGCGGCGCTGCACCGCCGTCTCGCCCGGGCCCGCGAGGAGCTCGACCAGGCCGAGCGCTTCGACGTCCAGGTGGTCAACGACGACATCGACCGCTGCGTCGCCGAGGTGGTGGCCATCATCGAGCAGGCGCGCCACCAGCCGGACTGAAGGGCGGCGCACCGAGGTGCGGCACGAAGCCCGGCGTCCGCGCTCAGCGCGGGACGTGGGGTGCGTGTGCAGCGGCCGGGTCACGGATCTCGAACATCCGTCGCGGCTGGAGGTCGACCGCGCTGGCGACGAGGTTGGAGGGCACCGCACGCCGTCGCCGCTCGTAGGAGGCGACCTCCAGGTTGTACAGCCGCCGTGCTGCGGCGATCCGGTCCTCGGTCTCCACCAACTGGCGCTGCAGGTCGCGGAAGACCGCATCGCTGCGCAGCTGCGGGTAGGCCTCCGTCACCGCCAGCAGGCTCGACAGGCCCTGGGTGAGTCCGTCCTCGGCACGTGCCTGCTCCTCGATGGGTACCTGCGGGGGCACCGCCGCGATCGCCCGCGCCCGCGCCGCGGTCACCCCTTCGAGGACACCGCGCTCGTGGGCCGCGTAGCCCTGGACCGCCGCGACCAGGTTGGGCACCAGATCGTGGCGGCGTTGCAGCTGTGCCTCGATGTTGGCCCAGGTGGCGTCGATCGAGGCCAGTTGGGCGATGAACCGGTTGTAGGACACCACCACCAGCACCAGCAGCAGGACCACGGGCAGGACGACCACCAGCCAGGCGTCCATCTACCGCTCCCAGGGGGTGTGCGGCGGAGGAGCGCTCGGCTCGTCGGATCCGAGCGCGCGCCAGAAGCTGTGGGGGATGTCGCGGACCAGCCGTGCGAGGTCCTGCACCATCGCCGGGTAGGTCCCCACGATCCCGGCCAGGCTGCTGTCCCGGTGATCGGGAGGGCCGCCCAGCGCCAGCAGGTCGTCGCTGAACTCGACGCTGCGCCCGGTGTAGGCCGCCACGAGCAGTTCCTGCAGCTGTGCGTCGAGCAGGCGCACGACCAGCTCCCTGTCGCGGCCCTCCACCCGGAACCGCCGGTTGAAGGACTCCGACTCCAGTTGCTCGCCACCACGGGTCAGGCCGATGCGCCCGAGGAGCGACTCCGGGCCGATGGAGACCGACCGGCGCGTGTGGAGCGGCAACCGGCACAGCACCACCAGCTCACGCCGGCGCTCGTAGGAGGTGCTGCGCACGCCCCGGTTGTCGTGGGAGCGGCGTCGTCGCTCGTGGAACCACTGGAAGCAGGACACCTCGCAGGTGGTGGGGCGGCCGTCGATCTGCAGCTCCAGGGGCCCGCCCGCCGCGTACTCGACGCCGTACCGGCGGTCGCCGCGGGGCGTGGCGGCGAAACGGCCCACCAGCAGGTCCGGTTGGACGCCGCAGGGCCAGGCCTGGCGGTGCCAGCCGTCCTGCCGTGCGACGAACCGCGCCAGCGCGGCCCGGAGGCGACGGCGGTGCTGCTCCCGCAGCACCCAGGCCGCGAGCAGCACCACCGCCGCGACCACGAGCAACTGCCCGAGGCGGGGGCCGGAGGTGGTGGCGATGTCGAGCACGGTGCTCCCCTGGGGACCCGCCCGCGGTCGGGGTCGAGCCGGCGATCGGCCGTCACGCTAGCTCGCCGGACCGCGCTTGAGCAGGTGCGCAGCCCGGCGGTACGCTGCGCCTCCAGACCGCCCCGGGCTGTCACGCCGCCGAGGGTGGCGTGGTCCGGACCGCAGCTCGCCTCGAGGCACGCAGGGAAGGCACCGTCATCGCACGCATCGACGACCTCATGGACAAGGTGGACTCACGCTTCCACCTCGTCCACCTCGCCGCCAAGCGCGCCCGCGAGATCAACGGTTACTACGCCCAGCTCGGTGAGGGCATGGGGGCCTTCGTGCCGCCGCTGCTGACCACCGACACCAACAAGCCGCTGTCGATCGCCCTGGAGGAGATCGCCCAGGGCAAGATCGAGGTGGCGGCCGAACCGACACCGGCGGTCACCGAGGACGGCCTCACCGTGGTCGCCACCGAGGACCGGGACGAACCGGCCTGAGCGTGGCGTCGGAGGCGTCTGCGAGCCGACTCGACGGCGTCCGCGTCCTGGTGGGGGTGACGGGAGGCATCGCGGCCTACAAGGCCGCGCTGCTGGTGCGGCTGCTCGTCCAGGCCGGGGCACAGGTCGACGTGGTGCTCACCCGGGGGGCCACCCACTTCGTGGGCGCGGCGACCTTCGAGGGCCTGACCGGTCGTCGCGTCCGCAGCGAGGTGTGGGAGGACATCGCCGGCGGCACCCACGTGGCCCTGGGCCGCGCTGCCGAGGTGGCGCTGGTCTACCCGGCCACTGCACACACCCTGGCGAAGCTGGCCCATGGGCTGGCCGACGATCTGCTGTCGACCACGCTGCTGGCCGCGACCTGCCCCCTGGTGCTGGCGCCCGCCATGCACACCGAGATGTGGCAGCACCCGGCGACCCGGGCGAACGCCGCCGTGCTCACCGATCGCGGCGTGCGCCTCGTGGGGCCCGACGAGGGGGCCCTGATGGGTGGCGACGCCGGTCCGGGACGGGTGGTGGCGCCCGAACTCGCCCTCGAGGCGGTCATCGCCGCGGTTCCCACCGCAGCCGCCGACAGCCCTCGCGACCTCGCGGGACGCCGGGTGCTGGTCACCGCCGGCGGGACACGTGAACCCATCGACCCCGTGCGCTACCTCGGCAACCGCTCGAGCGGACGGATGGGTTTCGCCCTGGCCGCTGCGGCGGCGGAACGTGGTGCCGAGGTGGAGCTCGTCGCGGCGCCGACCGAGCTCGTGACACCGCCGGGGGTCACGCGCACCGATGTGGTCACCGCCGTCGAGATGCACGCGGCGGTCATGGCCAGACGCGAACGAGTGGACGCGATCATCAAGGCCGCGGCGGTGGCGGATTTCCGACCGGCGCAGGTCGCGACCCACAAGCTGAAGAAGGCGCGGGGCGTGCCGACGATCACCCTCGAGGCCAACCCCGACATCCTCGCCGAGCTCGGCGCGGCCCGTGGCGCCGCCACCCGGCCCCTGCTGGTCGGTTTCGCGGCGGAGACCGACACCGCCGAGGCCAACGGCCGGGCCAAACTGGCCGCCAAGAGCGCTGATCTGCTCGTGGTCAACGACGTCTCCGCGACCGATGCGGGCTTCGAGGTGGCGGACAACCGGGTCGTGATCCTCGACCGTGATGGCGAGCGGACCGCGGTGGCCCTGGCCAGCAAGCGCGCCGTCGCCGAGCGCATCCTCGACGCGGTCGTGGCCCGGCTGCAGGGACCCGGGCAGGGCTGAGGGTGCCCGCGGCCGCGGATAGGCTGCGCGCGCCCACCTGGTCGGCCACACCTGTCCGAGGAGCGACCCGTGTCCGGACGCAGCCTGTTCACCTCCGAGTCCGTGACCGAGGGTCACCCGGACAAGATGGCCGATCAGATCTCCGATGCCATCCTGGACGCGATCCTCAGCGAGGATCCACAGGGACGGGTGGCGTGCGAGACGCTGGTGACCACCGGGCAGGTCATGGTGGTGGGCGAGATCACCACGCAGTGCTACGTGGACATCCCCCGGGTCGTGCGCGACACCGTGCTGTCGATCGGCTACGACTCGGCCGACGTCGGCTTCGACGGCAACACCTGCGGGGTGTCGGTGGCGATCGACGAGCAGTCGCCCGACATCGCCCTGGGCGTCGACCACGCCTACGACTCCGAGGAAGCCGATCCCTACGGCCTCCAGGGTGCCGGTGACCAGGGGATGATGTTCGGCTACGCCACCGACGAGACGCCGACGCTGATGCCCCTGCCGATCCACCTGGCCCATCGCACCGCGCAACGGCTCACCGAGGTCCGCAAGACCGGGCAGCTGCCCTACCTGCGGCCCGACGGCAAGACCCAGATCACCGTGGCCTACGAGGGCGGACGGCCCCGGGCCGTCACCGCGGTGGTGCTGTCCACCCAGCACCGGGCGGCCATCGACCTCGGCTACCTGCGCCCCGACGTCGAGGAGCACGTGATCCGTCCCCTGCTGCCCGGTGACGTCGACACCGACGACCTCGAGGTGTTCGTCAACCCCACCGGTCGTTTCGAGCTCGGTGGGCCCGTCGCCGACGCCGGGCTGACGGGTCGCAAGATCATCGTGGACACCTACGGCGGCATGGCCCGTCACGGTGGCGGTGCCTTCTCCGGCAAGGATCCCTCGAAGGTCGACCGCTCCGCCGCCTACGCGACCCGCTGGGTGGCCAAGAACATCGTCGCCGCCGGCCTGGCGGCCAAGGCGGAGCTCCAGGTCGCCTACGCCATCGGGGTGGCCAACCCCGTCAGCCTCAACATCGACACCTTCGGCACCGAACAGGTCGATCCCGAGGCGATCCTCGACGCGGTGCGGGCGGTCTTCGACCTGCGCCCCGCGGCGATCGTCGACGCCCTCGACCTGCGTGCACCCGGCTACCGCCAGACCGCCGCCTACGGTCACTTCGGCCGCGAGGGCAGCCGCTTCACCTGGGAGCGCACGGACCGGGCCGACGATCTGCGCGCGGCCGTGGGCGGCTAGCGGTGGTGCCGCACCTCGCACGCGTCGTCGTCGAGGTCGCCCCCTACCACCTCGACCACCCCTTCGACTACCTCGTCCCCGAGGGCGTCGAGGTGGCGGTGGGACAGCGCGTGCTGGTCGCCTTCGCAGGTCGGCGCGTCCGCGGACTGGTGGTCGGCCACGCCACCGACACCGAGGTGGCGGCCGACCGCCTGCGGCCGATCGCCCGGGTCCTGGGCGAGCACCGGTGGGTCGAGCCGGACGAGCTCGAGCTGCTGCGCTGGGCCGCGGCGCGGTTCGGTGCCCCCCTGGCCGATGTGATCCGCCACGCCCTGCCCGATCGCACCGTGGACGTGGAGCGACGGGCTGCCGCTGCCGGGTGGTACCCGCGCGCGCCGCGACCGAGCAGCGACCCACCCGTCGATGCCGCGCGTCTGGACGCGGCCTGGTCGGCCTACGGCGGTTCGGGCCGGGAGCTGCGCGCTGCGGTGGGCGGCGGCAGCGGTTCCTACCTGTGGCGTCCGCTGCCGGGGGAGGACGTCGCGGCCCGGCTCGCGGAGCTCACCCAGCTCACCCTGGCGCATGACCGGGACGTCCTGGTGCTGGTACCCGACCCCGCGTCGCCCACCGCCGACGCCGTGGTGGCAGCTGCGGGCGACCTGGCGGTCGATCTGCGCGGTGGCCCCGCCGCGCGGGCGCTCTACCGTCGGTGGCTCGAAGCGCGGACCGGGCACGCCCGGGTGGTGGTGGGGGAGCGCGGCGCGGCCTTCGTGCCGCTGGCGCGGCTGGGTCTGGCGGTCATCCTGGACGAGGCGAACCCCGCCTACAAGGAGCGCCGCAGCCCCCGTCACCACGCCCGTGAGGTGGTGCTGGAGCGCGCGCGGCGCGCCGGTGGCGTCGGACTGGCCGTGGGCACCGTGCCCTCGGCGGTGGCGTGGCGGCTGCTGCGCGAGCGCCGGGTCCGGCCGGTGGTGGCGGACCGTGCGATCGAGCGGCGGGCCCGCCCGCGGGTGCAGGTCGTCACCGGGGAGGACCAGCCCCGGGCCCGGCTCACCCGCGAGGCCAGCCAGGCCCTGCGCAGCGCCACCCGTGCGGGCACCTACGGCGTGCTGCTCGCCAGCCGTCGGGGCGAAGGCCGTGTGCTGGTGTGCACCAGCTGCGGCGACCGTGCCGCCTGCCGCAGCTGCGGTGCCTCACTGGCCTTCCACGGTGGAGGGGGGTTGGTCTGCGAGGGCTGCGGCGCCCGGGTGCGTCCGGTGCCCGCCTGCGGTGGCTGCGGTGCCCACGGTCTTGCCCCGCTGGCGGCAGGCGCGCTGCGGCTGGGACGGGAGCTCGAGCGCAGCGCGGAGGTGCCGGTGGTGGTGCTCGAGGGCTACGCCCGGACCCCACCACCGCCGCCGGCCATCATCGTGCTGACCCGTGGCTCGGTGCTGGACCGTCCCCCCGGCCCCGTGGGTGCGGTGGTGCTGCCGGATCTGGACGGTTCGCTGCGCCGCCCGAGCCTCGACGCCGCCGAGGACGTGCTGCGGCTGGCCTGCCAGCTCGCGGCGTGGACGGTGCACGGTGCTCGTGACCCCGCGGCCGCTCGGGTGGTGGTCCAGACCCGCGAACCGGACCATCCCGCGATCACGGCGCTGGCTGCCTGGGACCCCGGTGGGTTCTGGCGGCAGGAGTCGGCCACCCGCGCCGAGTTGCGCTTCCCGCCGGCGGCGCACGCGCTGCGCCTGAGCGCACCCGCCCAGGCGACCTTGGAGGGGCAACCGCTGGCCCCCCAGCTGCGCGCCGCGCTGCCGCCGGGCGACGAGCTCCTCGGACCGGTGCCGGCCGATGGCCGTGAGGGCTACCTGCTCAAGTGCGACGACCGTGCGGCGACCCTGGCGGCCATCGCGCCGATCCGGCGGGCCGCGAGCCGGGCCGGCAGCGACCTGCGCGTCGATGTCGACCCCGTGGACGCGGTGTGACGCTGCCGCCGGTCACGGGGGCGCCTCCGACCCGGCGTGGCCGGCTGCGGTGGTCGATGCGAGGTCGACGCGTACCATCGACGCTGCCAGCACCCGCCCCACACGCCAACCACAGCCGGGAGGCAGCCCCGTGGCCAGGATGGAGATCCGCATCTTCGGTGACCCCGTGCTGCGCCAGCACGCCCACGAGGTCGTCGACTTCGACGCGCGCCTGGCGACACTCGCCGAGGACATGCTCGACACGATGCGCGCGGCCGACGGGGTCGGGCTCGCTGCGAACCAGGTGGGTGTGCTCAAGCGTCTGTTCACCTGGGAGGTGGAACACGAGGCCGCCGACGGTGCCCGCTCGCGTGACGGCGGCGCGGTGGTCAACCCGCGGATCACCGATGCCAGCGAGGACATCCAGGACGGTGACGAGGGCTGCCTGTCCTTCCCCGGGCTGTTCTACCCCGTGGAGCGTCCCCTCAGGGTCGAGGTCGCCTACCAGGACCTGGTCGGCGACGATCACCTGGTCCAACTCGAGGGCCACTACGCCCGCATCTGGCTGCACGAGATGGACCACCTCAACGGCATCCTGTTCGTCGACCACCTGGCCGCACACGACCGCAAGGCGGCGCTGAAGCAGATGCGCGAGTACCGGCTGGCCCAGGGCCTCGACGATCCCGAGCCGCCGCGGCCGGGCGGGCTGCTCCTCGGCCGGAACCGTTGACGCCACCACTTCCCCTCCCACCCACGGCGCGCACAACGCCCCCGCGTCGCGTCACCTGGGACCGAACACGAGGACACCGTCGTGCGTATCGCCTTCCTGGGCACCCCTGAGGCCGCCGTTCCCGCGCTGGAGGCGCTGGTCGCGGCGGCGGACATCGACGTCGCAGCGGTGGTGTGCAACCCCGATCGTCCCCGGGGACGGCGGGGGACGCCACAGCCACCGCCCGTGAAGGTCGCCGCCGAGGCCCACGGCCTCCCCGTGTGGCAGCCCGCGAAGCCCAGGGAGGTCCTCGACGAGCTGCGAGCGCTCGACCTCGACGCCTGTGCCGTGGTGGCCTACGGCGCGCTGCTGCCCGAGGACGTGCTCGCTGCCGGCGGGCGCGGGTTCGTGAACCTGCACTTCTCCCTGCTGCCCCGGTGGCGCGGCGCCGCACCGGTCCAGCACGCGCTGCGTGCCGGTGACGAGGTCACGGGGGTGACCACCTTCGTGCTCGACCGGGGGATGGACACCGGGCCGGTGCTGCGTCGCGTCGAGGTCGCGATCGAGCCGCGCGAGCACGCCGGTGTGCTCCTCGAGCGGCTGGCCCGTCTCGGCGCCCCGGTGCTGGTGGAGTCCTTGCGGGCGCTGCACGCGGGTGAGGCGCCGGTCGCCCAGCACGAGGAGGGCGCGACGCTGGCCCCCAAGATCACCCCCGAGGACGTGGCCATCGACCTCTCCCGGTCAGCGACGGAGGTCGACCGCCTGGTGCGCAGCGCCGACCCCGCTCCGGGTGCCCACACGACCTTCCGCGGTGCCCGGTTGAAGGTCTTCGACGCCCCACCCCTGGACCGTGCGGGCGCGGCGTTGGTGCTGGGCGCCTTCGACGGTGACACCCCGCCGGGCACGGTGGTCGCCGTGGACCGTGACGGTGTGGTGGTCGCCTGCGGGGAGGGAGCCGTCCGGCTCACCGAGGTACAGCCCGCCGGCAAGCCGCGGATGGCGGCCGGCGACTTCGCCAACGGCGCCCGCATCGAGGTGGGGGAGCAGGTGGGCGCGGACAGCGGGCAGGCGTGAGCCGCTCGGATCCGTCCACCAGCGGGATCGCCGCTCGGCAGGCCGCGCTGGTGGCCCTGCAGCGGGTCGAGGAGGACCAGGCGTGGTCCAACCTGGCCGTGCCCGAGGCCGTCGCCGCCCTGACGGACACCCGCGACCGTGCCTTCGCCGCCCACCTGGCCTACGAGACGCTGCGCTGGGAGGGCACGCTCGACGCCGCGCTGGAGCTCGTGCTGTCCCGTCCGCTCGCCGCTGTCGAGCCGGCACTGCGCCGCATCCTGCGGCTGGGTGCGACCCAGCTGGTGGTCAGCGACGTCCCCGCCCGGGCGGCGGTCGACACCTCGGTGCAGGTGGCGCGCCAGGCGGTGCCGGCGCGCCGCAGCGCGGGCGCCGCCGGTTTCGTCAACGGGGTGCTGCGTGCCCTGGCCCGCCGTGAGGGGGACCTCGGCTGGCCCGCCATCGCGGACGATCCGGTGCGCCACCTGGCGCTGCGCACCGCGCATCCCGACTGGGTGGTCGAGGATCTGCTCCCGCGCTACGACGTCGAGCGAACCGCGTCGATACTGGCCGCGGACGATCTCGCACCCGGGGTGACGCTGCGGGCCAACGGCCCCCGCGAGGAGCTGCTGGCCGAGCTCGCTGCGGCGGGGGTCACCGCGCGTGCCGGCACCACACCGGTGTCGGTCCGGGCACCCGGTGCCGACCCGCGCACGTTGTCGGCCGTCGTCCAGGGACGTGCCGTGGTCCAGGACGAGGCCTCGGTGCGGGTGGCGCTGGGTACCGGCGCGAGCGAGGGCGACCGGGTGCTGGATCTGTGCGCCGGTCCGGGCGGCAAGGCGACGCACCTCGCCCACCTCGTCGGGCCGTCGGGGCGGGTGGTCGCCGTGGAGCTGTACCGCCACCGTGCGCAGCTGATCGCCGAGGCGGCGACCCGCCAGCACGTCGACATCGACGTCCGTGTCGGCGACGCCCGCACCCCGCCGCTCGCTCCCGGGGAACGCTTCGAGGTCGTGCTGCTCGACGCGCCCTGTACGGGGCTCGGTACGGGTCGGCGCCGGCCGGAGGTCCGCTGGCGGCGGACGCCCCACGACGCCGTCGATCTCGCGCGTCTGCAGGGGCAGCTGCTGCGCGCGGCGGCTCCCCTGGTCGCACCCGGTGGCCAGCTGACCTACGCGGTGTGCACCTGGACCACAGCCGAGACCACCGCGGTGGTCGAGGGCTTCGCACCGGAGGCGGCCGCCCACGGGCTCACACCTGCGGGTACCACCCAGCTGCTGCCCGACAGCGACGACACCGACGGGATGTTCATCGCCACCTGGCAGGCCGGGTGAGTACCCACGGTCGGACGGTCGGGCCGTCCGCGTCCAGGAGCTAGGCTCGGCGCGGCACGCGAGCGCCCGCCAGCAGCGCGGAGGATGGGGTCCAGGTGCACCGACGGTCCATCTCCCCTTCGATCCTGTCCGCGGACTTCGCCCGCCTCGGGGCCGAGGTCGCCGAGGTGGCTGAGGTGGTGCCGACGATCCACGTGGACGTGATGGACGGCCACTACGTGCCGAACATCACCCTCGGGCACCCGGTCATCGCGTCCTTGCGCGGCGCCACGGATCTGCTGCTCGACTGTCATCTGATGATCACCGACCCGGCGACCTACGCGCCGCAGTTGGTGGAGCGCGGGGCCGATCACATCACCTTCCACCCCGAGGTGGAGGACGAGCCGCTGGCACTGATCCACGCGCTGCAGGCGCGCGGGGCCAGCGTCGGTGTGGCGATCAAGCCGGCGCACCCGCTGTCGATGGTCACCGAGCTGCTCGACCACGTCGACCTGCTGCTGGTGATGACCGTGGAGCCGGGCTTCGGGGGGCAGGCGTTCCTCCCCGACGCGCTCCCCAAGGTCACCGAGGCCGCGGCCTGGCGCGCCGCGCACGGTGCCGGGTTCCGCATCCAGGTGGATGGTGGCATCGGCCCGGCCACCGTCGGCCGCGCCGCTGGGGCCGGGGCGGAGGTGTTGGTCGCCGGCTCCGCGGTGTTCGGCACCGCCGACCGGGCAGGGGCGGTCCGCGAGCTGCTGGCCCTGGCCGATGCCGCCGAGGCCACCGGGACCGCCGGAGGGTCCCCGTGACCGCCCGCATCCTGGTCGCCGACGACGACGAGGACATCCGGGCCTACCTGGAGGTCACCCTCCAGCTGGCCGGTTTCGAGGTGCTGTTGGCCCGCGACGGGCTGGAGGCGTTACAGGTGGCCCGCACCGGTCACCCCGACGTGGTCGTGCTCGACGTGATGATGCCCCGGCTCGATGGCCTGTCGGCCCTGCGGCAGATGCGTGAGGACCCCCGCACCAGCCACCTGCCCGTGATGCTGCTCACGGCCAAGGTGCAGACCGTCGATGCCATCACGGGGCTGGACGCCGGTGCCGACGACTACCTCACCAAGCCCTTCGACCCCGACGAACTGGTCGCCCGGGTGCGTGCCGCGATGCGCCGGGCCGACACCCAACGCACACGCAACCCCCTGACGGGTCTGCCCGGCAACGAGTCGATCCTCGCCAAGCTCGCCCAGCTGCTGGCCGCCCCGGGCGGTTTCGCGCTGCTGTACGTCGACCTCGACCGGTTCAAGCCCTACAACGACCACTACGGCTTCCTGCGCGGCGATGAGGCACTGGCAGCGCTCGGTTCGCTGTTGCAGCAGGTGCGCGACGAACTCGACGATCCGGAGGCCTTCGTCGGTCACGTCGGGGGCGACGACTTCGTGGTGCTGGTCCGGCCCGATCTCGCCGAGGCGACCGCGCAGCTGATCTGCACGCGCTTCGACGAACTCGCGCCCTCGCTGTACGACGCCGGGGACCTGGCCACCGGCGGTATCGAGGTGACCGATCGCCGCGGCGTCCCGCAACGCTTCGAGCTGCTGTCGCTGTCGATCGGTATCGCCTCCACGGCCATCCGCGACTTCGATCACCACGGGGACATGGTGGCCACCGCCACGGAGATGAAGCGGTACGCCAAGGGCCGCAGCACCGCGGGATCGGACTACCGGATCGACCGCCGTTCGCCGGAGGAAGGCGTGGAGATGGAGGTCGAGCTGCCGTGAGGCCGACGGTCCGGTCCTGCGTCCGGCGGTGAGCGCCCCGTCGCCACGCCCCGCGGAGCGCGCCGCGTTGGCGCGCGCGATGGCCATGGCCGCGCGCCACGGCCCCCAGGTCAGTCCCAACCCCGCCGTGGGCTGCCTGCTGCTGGCCGATGACCGCGTCATCGGTGAGGGGGTGACCACACCGCCTCCGGGCCCCCACGCCGAGGTGGTCGCGCTGCGGGCCGCCGGCGCCGCCGCCCGGGGCGCCACGGCGGTGGTCACCCTGGAGCCCTGCGCCCATCACGGCCGAACGCCGCCCTGTACCGACGCCCTGCTGGCGGCGGGGGTCACCCGGGTGGTCATCGGCCATCCCGACCCCCACCCCGCCGCCCGTGGTGGGGCCGCGCGGCTGTCGGCCGCCGGCGTCGAGGTGGTGGGCCCCCCTCCTCCCGACGACGCCATCCGCGGCGGCGTCGCGGGGGCACTGGAGGGGTTCATGACCGTGGCCCGGCATGACCGTCCCCACGTGACGCTCAAGCTGGCGCGTACCGCGGACGGGCAGGTGACCAACCCCTCCGGGGCGCGGTGGGTGACCGGGGCGGCGGCGCGCCGCGCCGTGCACCGCTGGCGTGCCACCGTGGACGGCGTGCTGGTGGGCATCGGCACCGTGGTCGCCGATGACCCCCGACTCGACGTCCGCGACGTCGCCACCGTGCACCAGCCACGGGCCGTGGTGCTCGACGCCGCGGTGCGCACCCCGGTGACGGCGCGGCTGGTCCGCTCCGGCACCGTCGTGATCGCGGCGGGCAGCACCGCGGACACCGTGGAGGCAGCTGCGCGCCGCCATCGCGCCGCCGCCCTCGCGACCCGTGGTGTGGAGGTGCGGTGGGTGCCTGCCGGCCGCGGCGGCCGTGGGGTCGACCTGCCCGCCGCCCTGGCCACCCTCGCCGAGACCGGCATGGTGTCCCTGCTCGCCGAACCGGGCCCTACGCTGGCAGGTGCGCTGCTCGATGCGGAGCTCGTCGACCGGCTCGTCCTGCACGTCGCGGTCGGGCTGGGCGACGGTCCGCTCGACGATGCACTCGCCCCGCCGCGGGGCGGGCGGTGGCGCACCGAACGCAGCGGCGGCGCCGGTGGCGATGCGATCGTGCACCTGCTGCCAGCACCGGTGTGACCCTGACCGACCGTACGACCCACCCGTACCGAACCGCGAGACCAGGCCCGGTGTCGGGCCACCGCACGACCGCCAAGGAGCCATGATGTTCACCGGCATCGTCGAGGAGCTCGGCCAGGTGGCCGCCATCGACGTGAAGGACGGCCACGCGCGCCTCCACGTGCAGTGCCGCCAGGTGCTCGACGGCGCGGTGGTGGGTGACTCCATCTCCGTGGACGGCACCTGCCTGACGGTCACGACCCTGCCGGAGGACGGCTTCACCGCCGATCTGATGGCGGAGACGCTCCGTGCGACGGCCCTCGGTGACCTCGAGGTCGGCCGACCCGTCAACCTGGAGCGGGCCATGCGCGCCGACAGCCGTTTCGGCGGTCACCTCGTGCAGGGACACGTGGACGCCGTCGGGACGGTCACCGACCTCGAACGCCTGCCCGGGACGGTGTTCATGACCATCGCCGCCGACGACACGGTGGCCCGCTATCTGGTCCCCAAGGGCTCGATCACCGTCAGCGGGGTCAGCCTGACGGTGGTGGACCGCACCGCCGACGGAGGCTTCCGCATCGGGTTGATCCCGCACACCCTGGAGGTGACCACCCTGGGTGTGCTCACCGAGGGCGACCACGTCAACCTCGAGGTGGACGTCATCGCCAAGTACGTCGAGCGGCTCCTGGCAGGCGGTGCCGAGAGTCCCTACGCCGCGCCGCTGGGTGAGGGGGACGCGTGAGCACCTTCGCGCCCATCGAGGACGCCATCGCCGTGCTGGCGGAGGGCGGCATGGTCATCGTCGTCGACGACGAGGACCGGGAGAACGAGGGCGACCTGGTGCTCGCCGCCGACGCCGTCACCGCGGAGCAGATGGCCTTCGTCATCCAGCACACCTCGGGGTTCGTGTGCGTGCCGATGCTGGGCGACGACCTCGACCGCCTCGACCTGCCGCCGATGGTGGCCCGCAACCAGGATCCCAAGGGCACGGCCTACACGGTGTCGGTCGACGCCGCCGAGGGCACGACCACGGGGATCTCCGCCGCGGACCGTGCCCGGACCTGCCGGGTGCTGGCCGACCCCGCGACCGAGCCCCACGACATCACCCGGCCGGGGCACGTGCTGCCCCTGCGCTACCACCCCGCCGGTGTGCTCCACCGCCTCGGTCACACCGAGGCCTCCGTCGATCTGGTCCGCATGGCTGGCCGCCGACCGGCAGCGGTGATCTGCGAGGTCACCAACCCCGACGGCACCATGGCCCGGGTCGGTGACCTGGAGCGCTTCGCGGCCGAGCACGGCCTGCTGATCGTCAGCATCGCCGATCTGGTCGCCTACCGCCGGGCTCGCGAGAGCCTGGTCGAGCGCGTGGCCGTGGCGAAGCTGCCCACGCCCTACGGCGACTGGAAGATGATCGGCTACCGCAGCTCCTTCGATGACACGGAGTCGCTGGCCCTGCTCTACGGCGATCCGGAGGGCGAGCGTGACGTGCTCGTGCGCATGCACTCCGAGTGTCTGACCGGTGACGTGTTCCGCTCGCTGCGCTGCGACTGCGGCCCCCAGCTGGATCTCTCCATGGCGCGCATCGCCGAGGAGGGCCGAGGTGTGGTGGTCTACCTGCGCGGCCACGAGGGCCGCGGCATCGGGCTGCTCCACAAGCTGCGGGCCTACGAGCTGCAGGACAACGGTGCGGACACCGTCGACGCCAACCTCGATCTGGGGCTGCCCAACGACGACCGCGACTACGGTGTCGGGGCGATGATCCTGGCGGACCTCGGGTTGTCCACGCTCAAGCTGCTCACCAACAACCCCGAGAAGCGTGCGGCGCTGTCCGGCTTCGGCCTGTCCATCGTGGGCCGGGTCCCCGTCGAGGTCCGCCCCAACCCCAACAACGCCTTCTACCTGCGCACCAAGGCCGAACGCATGGGCCACGAGCTCGGCGGTGAGGATCTGCCGATCTCCACCGGTGTCGGCGACATCGCCGCGCAGGGTGCCCGTGCGCCCCGTGCGGTGGAGAAGCCGGTGCGTGGGCTGGCCATGGCACCGCCGCCCGACGACGAACAGGAACCCGGCCACGGTCGGCACAACGGGAGGGACCGTACGTGAGCGAGATCACCCACCTCGAGGGCAGCCTGGACGCGAGCGGGCTGCGGATCGCCCTGGTCGCGGGCCGGTTCAACGAGACGATCGTGCGCCCGCTCGTCGACGGCGCCACGGGGGCCCTGCTGCGCCACGGCGCCCGGCCCGAGGACCTGCGGGTGCTGTGGGTACCCGGGTCCTGGGAGCTGCCCGTGGTGCTCGAGCGGCTGGCGGCCAGCGGCGAGGTGGATGCCCTGGTGGCCCTGGGCTGCGTGGTGCGGGGTGAGACGGGCCACTACGACTACGTGGCGGGCGAGGGCTCGAACGGCACCGCCGCGGTCGCCCGACGGCACGGCATCCCGATCGGCAACGCCGTACTGACCACCGAGACCTGGGAGCAGGCGGTCGCCCGGGCCGGCGGCAAGCTCGGCAACAAGGGCGCCGAGGCGGCGCTGGCCGCCGTGGAGACCGCGACCCTGCTGCGGAGCCTGTGACCACCCCCGCCGAGGACGCCATGCCGGGACCCGTCCCGGTGGCCGATCCACGGCCGGGGGACAAGCGCGCCGCCATCGAGGCGGAACAGGCCCATCTCGACCGTGTCCACGAGCGCGTCGAGCACCTCCGGCGGCGTGCCGAGGAGCGTGCGGCCCAGGCCGCCGCCGATCGCTCCGGGGCGACCTTCCAGGCCCGCTACGAACGCGACGTCACGGCACACCACCACGCGTCCCGTCAGCAGCGCTACACCTTCGGGGACGTGGAGTCCCTGGCCTTCGGCCGCCTCGACCTCGCCGACGGGGACGACCTCCACGTCGGGCGCGTGTCGGTGATCGACGACGACGGTGAGGTGCTGTTGGTCGACTGGCGCGCTCCGGCCGCCGCCGCCTTCTACCAGGCCACCGCCGCCCGCCCCATCGGTGTGGCGCGCCGGCGCACCCTGGTCACCCGGGGCGACCGCCTGGTGGACCTCGATGACGAGGTGCTGGACGGCACCGCCGCCGAGCGGCTCGGGCTGCGGGCCGTCACCGGCCAGGGGGCCCTGCTGGCGGCACTGAGCCGCGAGCGTTCCGGGCGTATGCGCGACATCGTCGCCACGATCCAGGGCGAGCAGGACCGCATCATCCGCGCGCCTGCCAGCGGCACCCTGGTGGTCTCCGGTGGTCCCGGCACGGGCAAGACGGTGGTGGCGCTGCACCGCGTGGCCTACCTGCTCTACCGGGACCGCGAGCGGTTCGAGGGTCGCGGGGTGCTGGTCATCGGGCCCTCCGCGGCCTTCACGGAGTACACCGCCCGGGTGCTGCCGGCCCTCGGCGAGGACCGTGCCGTCCAGCGGCCATTGGCCGGCCTGGCGCCGAGGGGCGCGCGGATCAGCGGCTGGGACGAGCCCGACGTGGCCCGCACCAAGGGCGATCTGGCCATGGCCGAGGTGCTGCGTCGCAGCCTGCAGGCGGTGCTCCCGCCGATCCCGCCCACCACCCGGCTGTCCTTCGAGGGCACCACGGTCACCGTGCGCGGCGAACACCTCGAGGCCCTCCGGGAACGCCACCTCGACCGCACCCGGGCGGATGTGCCCGGTGGCGCCTACCACGACCGCAGCGAGGTGGCAGGCGCGGCCCTCGATGACGCCCTGTGGGCGGCGTGGGCCCGAGCGCACCGTGCCGCGGGAGGACGGGTACCCGAGGACCGTGAGGGCAGCGGGTTCCAGGCTGCGCTCGACGCCGCGCCCGAGGTGGTGCTCCTGCGCCGGTGTTTCTGGCCCGAGCGCGACCCCCAGGAGGTCCTCGGGCTCGTGGCCCGCGGTGAGGTGGCGCTCGAGGAGGTGGGGCGTGGACTGCTCCCCGCCGAGCAGTTGGCCGCGGTGGCCGCCGCATGGCAGGGTGCGGCGGGCTGGACCATCGACGACGTCGCCCTGCTCGACGAGCTGGTCGCACTGCTCGGCCAGCCGCCCTCCAGGCGCCCCCGCCAGAGCCTCAGGGAGCAGGAGGACGACGGGGGGATCCGCCTGTCCACCGAGGCCCTCCACGTGGAGGCGCCGGCGGTCGATGTGGAGTCCGACAGCTACCGCGACTTCGCCCACGTGGTGGTCGACGAGGCGCAGGACCTCGCCCCGATGCAGTGGCGTGCGGTCAGTCGCCGGGGGCCCTACGCGTCGTGGACGGTGGTGGGCGACCTCGCGCAGCGCAGCCGGGTCGCGGAGCCGGCCACCTGGCAGGAGGTCGCGGCCCTGATCGGGCGACGCTCGGTGGAGATCGCCACGCTGGAGGTCAACTACCGCACCCCCGAGGAGATCGCCGCGGTGGCCACCGACGTGCTCGCCGCCGCCGGGCACGACCCTGCACTGGCACCCCGGGCAGTGCGCGCCGCGGGGGAGCGGCCACGCCAGGTGGTCACCCCCGATCCCGTGGCTGCGACCGCGGCGGTGGTGACCGAGCGGCTCGCGGCCAGGGGTGGGACCCTCGGTGTGCTCGCCGATGTGGCGGACGTCGCGGCGCTCACCCGCGCGCTGGAGCCGCACCTCGACGGGGAGGGCTGGGACCGCACCCGGGTGCTGGAGGTCCGCGAGTCGAAGGGGTTGGAGTTCGACGACGTGGTGGTGGTCGCGCCCGAACGGATCATGCAGCGCAGCGCCGTGGGCACCCACCAGCTCTACGTGGCCGTCACCCGTGCGACGCGGACCCTGACGCTGGTGACCTCCGGCACGGTGACGCTGCCCGGCAGCGACCACTGCGAACGGGTCGAGGTCACAGTCGACAGGCCATGATGTCGGTCACGAGGATCCCCCGGGCCCCGAGCTCCCACAGCTCGTCCATCACCTGGTTGGTGACGCGCTGCTCCACCATCGCGCGCACCGCGACCCAGCCCTTGTCGTGCAGCGGGCTGACCGTGGGGGACTCGATCCCCGGGGTGATGGCACAGGCCTCGTCGAGGACCTCCACCCGGCAGTCGTAGTCGATCATCACGTACTGGCGGGCGATGATCACCCCGTGGAGGCGGCGGATCAGCTGCTCGATGCGCGGGCTGGTGTCGATCCGGGCGTCGCGGATCAGCACCCCCTCGGAGCGCATGATCGGCTCGCCGAGGACCTCCAGGCCCGCCTCGCGCAGGGTGGCCCCGGTCTCCACCACGTCGGCGATGATGTCGGCCACACCGAGCCTGACCGCGGTCTCCACGGCTCCGTCGAGGTGGATCACCTCAGCCTCGACGCCGCGCTGCTCGAGGTCACGGCGCACGATGCCGGTGTAGGAGGTGGCGACCCGCTTGCCGGCGAAGTCCTCCGGGCGCTCGGCGGTACCGGGCACGGCGGCGTAACGGAAGGTCGAGCGCCCGAACCCCAGGGCGAGCACCTCCTCGGCTCCACCGTTGCCGTCCAGCAGCAGGTCACGTCCGGTGATGCCCACCTCGAGCTGACCCGCACCGACGTAGGTGGCGATGTCGCGGGGGCGGAGGAAGAAGAACTCCGCGTCGTTGTCCTCGTCGACCAGCACCAGTTCCTTCGACGAGCGGCGCTGGCGGTAGCCCGCTTCGGACAGCATCCGGATCGCGGGTTCGGACAGCGAGCCCTTGTTGGGCACGGCGATGCGCAGCATGGGTCTCTCACGGGTCGGTAGGCGCCGCAGGAGCGGGCGGGTGTCCTGGAGGGGACCGAGGTCACAGGTGAGCGTAGACGTCCTCCAGGGTGAGCCCCGTCGCCAGCATCAGGACCTGGGCGTGGTAGAGGAGCTGGCTGATCTCCTCGGCGGCCCGCTCGGGCGACTCGTGCTCGGCGGCCATCCAGGCCTCGGCGGCCTCCTCCACGACCTTCTTGCCGATCGCGTGCACGCCGGCGTCGAGGGCAGCGACGGTGCCCGAGCCCGTCGGACGCTGCTCGGCCTTGTCGGACAGCTCGGCGAACAGGGCTTCGAAGGTCTTCACGGCTCCACCTCGGTGGCCGGCGGGGGTTGGTGGCCACCTCGGTAGGCTAGGGCCCCCGACCAACGCTGAGGAGCGCCGCGTGAGCGACGTGCCGTTCGATCCATCTTCCGCCGCTGATCTCGGTGGCCAGCAGCAGCCCTCCGAGGAGGAGATCCGCGCCTACCTCTCGCAGTTGCGCGAGGCGCCCGTGGATCAGGTCCTCGCCGAGGTGGCCAACGCCCTGCTCAACGCGGCCCAGGTCAAGGTCGGCCGCCGTGACGGGCGGCTGCTCATCGACACCATCGGTGCCATGACCGATGCCGTGCGTGGGCACGCTGCCGAGGAGCTGACCACCCAACTCGACCAGGCGCTGCAGCAGCTGCGCATGGCCCAGGTCGAGGGCGAACAGCAGGTGGCCCAGGCTGCCGCCAGCGGCGAGGCCGAGGAGGGTGACCTCGCCAGCGATCCTGCTGCCGGCGAGGACGCCGCCGCACCTGCCCCGGAGGGAGCGGACAGCGGCGGCCAGCCGCAGCAGCCGTCCGGCGGCAGCAGCGCCGCCTCCCGGCTGTGGGTCCCCGGTCGCTGACCCCGGCGGGGTGCTACCCTGGCGCCCGACGTCGCCCGGCGACGTCCACAACCGCACACAAGTGGCGCGATGCGCCCACCCGTGAGGTCCCGCCTCCTCGGGTCGATGCCGCTGACCGGATCGTCGTGTCATGACGATCCGTGATCCATCGTCCCGATGGCGACCCCTGGTGGGTCGCCATCCGTCGTCAGCGACCCCGAACCGAACCAGGAGGCACGGACATCGAAGAGCAGCAGCGCCGGCTGAACGCGGACATCAAGGTCCCGCGGGTCAGGCTCGTGGACGCGGACGGGGAGCAGGTGGGCATCGTCCCGCTGGCCCAGGCCCTGCGACGCGCCCGTGAGCAGGACCTCGACCTCGTCGAGGTGGCACCGCAGGCCGACCCACCGGTGTGCCGGGTCATGGACTGGGGCAAGGCCAAGTACGAGGCCGAGCAGAAGCAGAAGGAGGCGCGCAAGCGCCAGAGCCAGATCTCCGTCAAGGAGATCAAGATGCGCCCCAAGATCTCGGACAACGACTACGGCACCAAATCCGGCCACGTCCGCCGGTTCCTGGAGGACGGCGCGAAGGTGCGCGCCTCGATCATGTTCCGTGGACGGGAGATGACCCACACCGAGCTGGGTCTGAAGCTGCTCGACCGCCTCGCCGAGGACATGAGCGACCTGGCCACCGTGGAAGCCTCCCCGAAGGTCGATGGCCGCAACATGGTGATGGTCCTCGCCCCGGTGAAGAGCAAGGCCAGCAAGGACGGCGCGCCCGCCGAGGACAGCGCCTCCTAGCAACGATCCGGCGCGTGAGGTGGGTGGCCGTCCGGCGCCCCACGGCGTGCCGCGGTACGACCGTGTCGACCCTGTCGACCCCTGTGATCACGAGGGAACCCCCATGCCGAAGCAGAAGACCCACAGCGGCGCGAAGAAGCGCTTCCGCGTCACACGGAACGGCAAGGTGATGGCGCAGCAGAAGAACCGTGCCCACCTGCTGGAGCACAAGAGCAGCCGCCGCAAGCGGCGACTGAACGGGCAGAGCGAGGTCGCCGCCCCGGACGCCAGGAAGATCAAGAAGCTGCTCAACCAGTGAGCACCCGCACCGGCCACCGCCGGTGCCAACCGCCCTCCGGTCGGACCGGTGCGGCGTCCAGCCGGTCCGCTCCCGTACCACGACCGGCGCGCGACAGCGAAGGAGAGCAACGATGGCACGCGTCAAGGGTGGCGTCCACGCCAAGAAGGGCCACAAGGCGGTCATGGACCGCGCCAAGGGCTACCGGGGCGCACGCAGCCGCCGGTTCAAGGTGGCCAAGGAGGCCGTCGACCACGCCGGCCGGTACCAGTACGCCGACCGGCGTGCGCGCAAGGGCGACTTCCGGCGGTTGTGGATCGCGCGCATCAACGCCGCCGCCCGCCAGGAGGGCCTCAGCTACAGCCGGCTGATGCACGGTCTCAAGCTCGCAGAGGTCGAGGTCGACCGCAAGAACCTCGCCGACCTCGCCGTCCACGACCAGGCGGCCTTCGCGGCCCTGGTCACCCAGGCGAAGGCCGCCCTCGAGGTGGACGCCGCCTGATCGTCACCACCTGATCGGGGCCGCCACGGCAGCCACGCTCACCTCCATCCGCAACCCCCGCGTGCAGGCGGCGCGGGGGTTACATCGTGGTCGCGTACGGCGCGAGACCGGCCGACACCTCGTCGAGGGGCCGCGCGCCGTCGCCGAGGCCCTGGCCGCCGGCGTGGTGGAACAGCTCTACGTCGACGAGGACACCGCCGCACCGATCACGGTCCTGCCCGTCCAGCGGGTGAGCGCCGCGGTGCTCGCCCACCTCGCCGATGCGACCACGCCCCAGGGTGTCGTGGCCGTGGCCCGCACGCCCTCGGCCACCCTCGACGACATCGGTGCGGGCGTGGTCGTGGTGCTCGATCAGGTGGCAGACCCCGGCAACGCCGGCACGATCCTGCGGACCGCCGACGCCCTCGGTGCCGCCGGTGTGGTGCTGACCCGTGGCAGCGTCGACGTCTACGCCCCCAAGACCCTGCGGGCCGCGGTCGGGTCCATCTACCACCTCCCCGTGGTCGCCGGGGTCACCGCCGAGCAGCTCGCCGCCTTCGCCCGCCGCACCGGTCGACGCCTGGCCGGACTGGAGGCCCGGGCCGAGGACGGCCTGGCCGCGCTGGCGTCAGCCGGGGGTCGGGTGGTGGTGGTGTGCGGCAACGAGGCCCACGGTCTCGATCCGGCGACCTCGGCGCTGCTGGACCTGCGGGTGGCCATCCCACTGCACCCCCGGGCCGAGTCGCTGAACGTGGCTGCGGCCGCGGCCATCGCGATCCACGCCGCCGTCTACCCTGCGCGGTCCGAGGACCCCGTCGCACCGCGGACCGCTGCGGACGCCGAGCGGTCCGACCCTCCCGCCGATCAGGAAGGCGCATCGTGAGCACGCTCGACGACCTCGAACCGCGCGCGCTGGAGGCCATCGCCGCCGCCGAGGACCTCGACGCCCTCGATCAGGTGCGGGTCACCTTCACGGGCAAGCGCTCGGAGCTGGCGGGCATCCAGGGCTCGATGCGCGAGCTCACGCCCGACGAGCGCAAGGCGCTGGGCCAGCAGCTCAACGCCTTCCGCACGCGGTTCCAGGCGGCCTTCGACGCCCGCAAGGTGGCGCTCGCCGAGGCGGCGCTGGCCCGCCGGCTCGAGGCCGAGCGGCTCGACCTCACCCTGCCACCACGGCGTGTACCCCCCGGTCGGCCGCACGTGCTCACCCAGGTCGAGGAGGAGATGCTCGACATCTTCATCGGCATGGGCTTCCGCGTCGCCGAGGGGCCGGAGGCGGAGTCCGGGGCCTACAACTTCGATCTGCTCAACATCGAACCGGACCATCCCGCCCGCCAGGAGATGGACACGATCTACGTCGACGGCTTCGACGACGTGGTCCTGCGCACCCACACCTCGCCGGTCCAGGCCCGGGTGATGACCACCCAGGCCCCGCCGATCGCCGTGGTGGTCCCCGGACGCACCTACCGGGCCGACGCCGTGGACGCCACCCACTCGCCGGTGTTCAGCCAGGTGGAGGGCCTCTACGTCGCCGAGCACGTCACCATGGCCGATCTGCGTGGGACCCTGCTGGCCTTCGCCCGGGCGATGTTCGGTGCCGACCGTCAGATCCGGCTCCGGCCCTCCTTCTTCCCCTTCACCGAGCCGTCCGCCGAGGTGGACGTGTCCTTCGACGGTCCCGGGGGCAACCACGGGTGGTTGGAGATCCTCGGTGCCGGCATGGTGGATCCCAACGTGCTGTCGCTGTGTGGCATCGACCCGGAGCGCTACTCGGGGTTCGCCTTCGGGATCGGGATCGAGCGGGTGGCGATGCTGCGCCACCGCATCGGCGACATCCGGGAGCTGTTCGAGGCCGACGCCCGGTTCCTCACCCGCTTCTGATCCGGCACCACGCACCACCCGTCCCGCCTCCGTGGAGGATCCGACGTGAAGCTGCCCCTGTCCTGGCTGCACGAGCTGGTCGACCTCGATCTGCCCGTCGACGAGCTCGTCGACGTGATGAGCCTGTCCGGTCTCGAGGTCGAGGACGTCACGACCCCCGGTGCCGGTGCCGCGGGTATCCGTACCGCGCGGGTGCTGCACCACGAGCCCCATCCGGACGCCGACAAGCTGCGCTTCGTGCGGGTCACCGGCGACGGTGGTGAGGGTGAGGTCGAGGTGGTGTGCGGCGCCGACAACTTCGAGGTCGGTGACGTCGTCGCCCACGCGCTGCCCGGGGGGCACGTACCGGGCGTGACCGGTCCCGACGGGACCCGGGGTCTGACCCTGTCGTCACGCAAGATCCGTGGGGTCACCTCCCACGGGATGCTCGCCTCGCCCAGGGAGCTCGAGATCGGCGAGGACGCCAGCGGGATCATGGTGCTGCCCGACGACACCCCCCTCGGTGCTGCGCTCGATGACCTCATCCCGGTGGGTGAGCCGGTCATCGAGATCGCGGTACAGGCTGACCGCGGGGACCACCTCTCCGTGCTCGGGGTGGCCCGCGATCTGGCCGCGATCCTGGACACGAGCTGGCACGCCCCCGAGGTCCCCACGCCGCCGAACGGACCGTCGGTGCCGGTGACCCTCGACACCGACGGGTGCGCGTCCTTCCACACCTGGGCGCTGGAGGAGGTGGCCATCGGCGGTTCCCCGCTGTGGCTGCGCCAACGGCTGACCCAGTCCGGCATGCGGCCGATCGACGTCGCGGTGGACGTCACCAACCTGGTGATGCTCGAGCTCGGCCAGCCGTTGCACGCCTTCGACCTCGATCGGATCGGGGGGCCGTCGCTGCGGGTGCGTGACGCCGTCGACGGTGAGCGGCTGGTCACCCTCGACGACGTCGAGCGCCGGCTGGAGGCCGGGGACCTGGTCATCGATGACGTGGACCACGCGATCAGCCTCGCCGGGGTGATGGGTGGGCTGGACACCGAGGTGGCGTCCACCACCCGTCGCGTGCTGCTGGAGGCCGCGGTGTGGGAGCCCGCCAGGATCCGTCGGACCTCGCGCCGGCTCGGGTTGACCTCCGAGGCCAGCCAGCGGTTCGAGCGGGCCGTGGATCCGGAGGGTGCCGCGCGGGCCGTGGCCCGGGCAGCTGGCCTGCTGGCGCGGCTGTCGGGTGCGCGGGTCGTGGGCAGCGACGCCGTGGCCACCGCACCGACGCCCGCCTGGGCGACGCGACCCTCGGTGCGTCTGGACCCGCAGCGTGTGCGTGCGACCCTGGCCATCGACCTCAGCGACGACGACCAGCAGCAGCTGTTGGCGCGTGCGGGTGCGCAGGTCGCGCCCGGCGGCGCGGACGGGGAGCAGGGCACGCTGGTGGTCACACCACCGACCTGGCGCCGTGATCTGGCACGCCCCGCCGATCTCACCGAGGAGATCGCCCGGCTCCACGGCTACGACAACATCCCCGACCACCTCCCGGCGCTGCCGACCACCGGCGGGCTCACCGCCCCACAGCGGGCCGAACGCGAGGCCCGCGACCTGGCGCTGGCCGCCGGGTTCCACGAGGCCCGTACCCGTCCCTTCGTCGGTGACTCGGCCCTGGCCGGCGTGCTGCCCTCCCAGGGCCGCGTGCTGCTGGCCAACCCCCTCGCCCGGGACGCCGCGGCGATGCGGCCCTCCCTGTTGGAGGGCCTGGTCCAGGCGCTCAGACGCAACCACGGCCAGGGCCGCCCCGGGGTGGCGCTGGCGGAGCTCGGACGGTGCTTCCGGCCCGTGGACGACCCACTCGGCGCTGCGGTGGACACGGTCGTGGGCGCCGGGTGGCGCTGGAGCGATCCGCACGGTGCGCCGATCCCGCTGCAACCGCGGGTGGTGGCGCTGGCGGCCCAGGGTCGCAAGCTCGGTGAGGGCTGGCTGGACGTCGACGACACGTGGTCGGTGTGGGACCTGCTCGACGTCCTCGACCGTGTCGCGCGCCGGCTGGCACCGCCGGACGATCCCACCTGGCGGCTCGAGCGTGCGGCCGTGGAGCGCGAGGGCTTCCACCCCGGTCGGACCGCCGCGCTCCGGCTGCGCGGTCAGGAGATCGGGGTCGTCGGTCAGCTGCACCCCAGCGAAGCCGAGCGTCGTGACCTGCCCGAGCCCGTGGTGGTGGGTGAGCTGCTGCTCGAGCCCTTCCTGGCGGTGATGCCCACCCAGGGCTACCCGCCGGTGGCGGCGCGGACGCTGGTGCGACACCCCGCGATGACCGTCGACGTCGCCCTGATCGCGGCCGACGAGGTGCCCTACGCGCAGCTGGAACGCTGCGTCCGCGACGCGGTCGGGCCGCTGCTCGACGAGCTGTGGTGGTTCGACGAGTACCGCGGTGCGCAGGTGGGCGAGGGGCGGCGGTCGGTGGCGATGCGTCTGCGTCTCCAGGACCCCGAGCGGCAACTCACCGACGCGGATGCCGAGGCGGTCATCACCGCGGTCGCCGAGGCTGCCGAGGCCATCGGCGCGACCCTGCGCCGCTGATCCGCGGCGGCGCGGGCACGGTCGGGTTTACCCTCGCGGCCATGTCCACCTTGCGTCTGCCCTACGGCGTCTCCGTCCCGGAGACCGAGCTCGAGGTGCGTGCGGCCCGCTCCGGCGGGCCCGGCGGGCAGAGCGTGAACACCACCGACTCGAAGGTGGAGTTGCGCTGGAACGTGACCACCTCCGCGGCGCTGTCCGATGCGCAGCGCGCACGGCTGCTGGAGCGCCTGTCCTCGCGGCTGACCCGGGACGGTGTGCTGATCCTGACCGGTTCGGAGCACAAGAGCCAGCAGCGCAACCGCGACGCCGTCAAGGCCCGCTTCCGCGCGATCGTCGGTGAAGCGCTCGAGCCGCCGCGGCAGCGGCGGCGGACCCGCCCGACGCGTGGCGCGAAGGAGCGCCGCCTGCGTGCCAAGAAGCACCGCGGTGAGATCAAACGGTTGCGCAAGCCGCCGGGTGGCTGAGACCCCCGCACCGGCTGATCACAGCAGCTCGGGACGCTCGAAGGGCCGGCCCTCGAGGTGCTCGCGCAGGAAGGCGAGCACGGTCTGGTACCACAGCCTGGCGTGCTGCGGCGTGAGGACCCAGTGGTTCTCGTCGGGGAAGTACAGCAGGCGTGCGTCGACACCGTGGCGGATCAGGTCGGTCCACAGCGTCAGTCCCTCGCTGATCGGCACCCGCAGGTCCCGCTCGCCGTGGATCACCAGCATGGGCGTGGTGATCGCTGCGACGTGCACATCGGGGGAGTTCTCGCGGTAGCGCCGGTCGTCCACGTAGGGATCGCCGAACTCGCGCTCCCAGAACAGGCCCAGATCCGTGGTGCCGTGGAAGGCCCGCAAGGACCACAACGAGGCGTGGGTGACGATCGCCCGGAACCGATCGGTGTGGCCGGCGATCCAGTTGGCCATGTAGCCGCCGAAGGAGCCACCGGCGGCCGCGACCCGGTCGGCATCGATGTCGTCGCGAGCCGCGGCGTCCTCCACGGTGGCCATGACGTCGGTGTAGGGCGCCGATCCCCACCTGCCCCAACCCCGGGCGATCCAGTCCTGCCCGTAGCCGGTGGACAGGGCGGGGTCGGGCAGCAGCACCGCGTAGCCCGCGGCTGCGAGCACGTGGGGGTTCCAGCGCCAGTGCCAGCCGTTCCACGAGCTCAGGGGCCCGCCGTGGATGAGCACCACCAGTGGCACGGGCGCGTCCGCGGCGGCCGTGTCGGGCAGGACCAGCCACGAGCCGATCGTCGTCCCGTCCGTGGCGACGGTGGTGCGGCGCTCCACGCGGGTGTGGTCGGGATCGGCGCCGACGGGGCTGGGCAGCACCACCTCGTCGCCGGCCGGTCCGGCGGGATCGAAGCGCACCGGACGTGGCGCCGCCCCCACCTCGGCACGCAGGGCGTAGACCGCGCCGTCGGCGGGCAGGCACAACTCGCTGTAGGCGCCCTGATCGGTCAGGCGGGTCACCGTGCGCTGGGGCACGCCCTGGGCGCCGGTGTGCGCCTCGGCCTCGACGCGGTGGACGCTGCGGTGGCCCTCGTCGTCGGTGACGAACAGCACCGCCGCACCGTCGGGGGTCCACCGGGGCGCATCGGGCCACCGGTCGAGGTCGGGGGTGAGGTCCTCGGGCCTGGCCTGTGCCACCAGCGACACCAGCACCAGCGTGCGGTCGGTGACCCGGTCGGGTGCCCCGAGGTCCTGTGCGGTGCACACCACGCGCTGTCCGTCGGGCGCGATCGCCGGCGCACCGAAGGCGCGGCCGTCCTCGGCGAGCACGCGCCGCTCGCCGGACGCCACCTCGATGGCGACCAGGTCGGTGACCAGATCGTCGGGCAGCTGACGCGATGCCGTGCGGGACCAGGTGGTGACCGCGGTGGCACCGTCGGGGGTGATGGCCACCTCCGCGTCGCGCAGGGCCGGCCCCCGCGCCAGCAGGCGCAGGGCATCCTCCTCGGACACCCCGTCACGCAGATCGAGCACCCACAAGCCGGGCTCGCGGGGGCCCAGCCACCGGTCCCAGTGCACCACGGGGTAGGTGCCCCGGCCGTGCAGCTGCGCGGTCACCCCGGCATCGGCGCGCGCACGGGCCTGCGCGGCGTCGGCGGCCAGGTCCTCAGCCCCGGGGTGGACCTCGGCGGCGAAGAGCACCACCGGTGCCTCGGCCGCGGCCCACACCCCCCGCACACCGCCGTCGGGAGCGACCAGCAGCTCGGGCTCGCCCCCGGCGCGGGGCAGGCGCCACAACGCCGAGGGCGGACCGTCGGGTGCCTGTGCGGCGTCCGGGTCGGGTCGGGCGGAGGTGAACAGCAGGTCACCGTCAGCCAGGAAGGTGGCGGAGGACTCGCCAGCCGCGGAGCGGGTCAGCCGGCGCGCGTCGGCGACGCCGGCGGGGTCCAGGGCCCACAGGGCGGTGCGCATGCGCGTGCCCTCGGGCGCAGGTGTGCCGACACCGACCACCGCCAGCGTGGCGTCGGGCGCGACGGCCAGCCCGGCCAGCCGTGGACGGGAGAGCATCGACTCCAGCGCCTCGTGGGCGGGATCGCCGCCGGGGTCGTCGGTGGTACGGGGGGCGGGACCCTGGTGGTCGGACATGGCGTGCTCCGGGTGCGTTGCGGCCGGCATCGTGTCGCGTGGCCGATGCGCGGTTGCGGACGTGGACGCCCCGAAGGTAGAGCCTCGCACCAACGCACCGGTTTGCAAGTTCCTGCAGTTTCCTGCACCATGCCGCGCGCCGTCGCCGCGCGGACGGACCCCGTCCCCGTGCGCCGTCAACGCCCCTTCCAGCCATCGGAGTGCCCCGTGTCCCACCGCATCGGTGTCGTCGGCGCGTCCGGGTACGGCGGCGCGGAACTGCTGCGACTGGCCGCGTCCCACCCGGCCCTCGACGTCGAGGTGGTGGCCGCCCACTCGCAGGCGGGACAGCCCGTCGCCACGCTGTTCCCCAACCTGGCGGGGGAGCGGACCTTCGATCCGATCGACCTGGACACCCTCGCCGCGCTCGACCTCGTCATCCTGGCAACCCCGCACGGGGTCGCCCTGGAGCTCGGTGCGGCGCTCTACGACGCCGGAACCGCGGTGATCGACCTGTCCGCGGCCTTCCGGCTCAGCGCCGAGGGCTTCGCCACCTGGTACGGCGAGGCGCACCCGCGTGCGGACCTCGCCGCCGGGGACCCGACCGCGGCCGACGACGTGGCCTACGGCCTCCCCGAGCTCCACCGCCGGACGATCGCTGGGGCACGGCTGGTCGCCAACCCCGGTTGCTACCCCACGGCGAGCCTGCTGGCGCTGGCGCCACTGACCCCACTGGCGGTGCCCGGGACCGTGGTGATCGATGCCAAGAGCGGGACCTCGGGGGCGGGACGGGCAGCCAAGGACAACCTCCACTTCGCCCACGTCCACGGCGATGTGACCGCCTACGGCGCGCCGACCCACCGCCACACCGGGGAGATCGAGGCCTGGCTGCCACGCCCACCGCACAGCGACCCACTGGCGCCACCGGCGCCGATCTCCTTCACCCCACACCTGATCCCCATGAGCCGTGGGCTGCTGACCACCGCCTACGCCCTGCTCGACGACGGCGTCGGCGCTGACGACGTCCAGGACGCCCTGCACGCCGCCTACGACCACGAACCCTTCGTCCACGTCCTGGCGCCGGGGGTGTTCCCCCACACCAAGGCGCTCGCCGGTTCCAACGGCTGCCAGCTGAGCGCGCTGGTGGACCCGCGCACGCGTCGGGTGGTCGTCACCGCCGCCATCGACAACCTCGGCAAGGGCGCAGCCGGGCAGGCGGTGCACAACGCCAACCTGCTGCTCGGCGAGGAGGAGACCCTCGGGCTCAGCGCCATCGGGGTGTACCCGTGAGCGGCGGGGAGGTCCCCTCGATCCCCGGCTGGGGACCCGCCGACCGCACGGGGCTGACCCCCGTGGCGGGCGGGGTCACGGCCGTGCCCGGTTTCCGTGCCGCGGGCGCCACCAGCGGGGTCAAACCCTCCGGCCGTCCCGACCTGGCCCTGGTGGCCGCCGACGCGCCCGCCGGCGTCGCGGTCGTCACCACCACCAACCTGGTCAAGGCCTCCTCCTGCACCTGGACCGAGCAGGCAGCTGCCGATGGCTCCGCCCGCGCGGTGGTCATCAACAGCGGCAACGCCAACGTGTGCACGCCCCACGGCCAGGAGCACACCCGATCGATGGCCACCGCCGTGGCCGAGCAGCTCGCCACCACCCCGCAGGAGGTGCTGGTGATGTCCACCGGGGTCATCGGGGTGCCCCTGCCGGTGGAGCGGATCACCGGTGCCGTCCCGGAGCTGGTCGCGGCACTGTCGCCCGGCGGCGGTCCGGCGGCCGCCGAGGCGATCATGACCACCGACACCCGCACCAAGCAGGTCGCGGTCGAGGTGGCGGACGGCACCGGTGGTCGGTGCACCGTCGCCGGGATGGCCAAGGGCGTCGGGATGATCGAGCCCGCGATGGCCACCTTGCTGGTGGTGCTCACCACCGACGCGCCGCTGAGCGGACCGGTGTGTCGGCAGCTGCTGCGCGCAGCCGTGCGCCCCACCTTCAACCGCATCAGCGTCGACGGCGACGGTTCCACCTCCGACAGCGTGGCGCTGCTGGCCAGCGGTACCGCACCGCAGCCGCCGGGGATCGAGGTGCTCGGCCGGGCGCTGCACATGGTGTGCGCGCAGTTGGCGCACCAGGTCGTCGCCGACGGCGAGGGGGCCACCCGCGTGGCCGCGATCACGGTGCGGGGCGCGGCCACGGAGACGGAGGCCGAGCGCCTCGCCCGGTCGGTCGCGACCTCGTTGCTGGTGCGGGCGGCGATCCACGGGGCGGATCCCAACTGGGGCCGCATCCTGATGGCCATGGGCAGCGCCGGGGTCGCCTTCGATCCGCGTCGCACCAGCGTGACCTGCGGTGGCATCACCGTGTGCCGTTTCGGCGTGGCCGCCAGCTTCGACCGGGGCCAGGTCGCGGCCGCCATGGACCGCGACATCGTGGAGCTCGGCGTGGACGTCGGCTCGGGCGAGGCCACCGCCACGGTCCTGACCTGCGACCTCACCCCCGAGTACGTCCGCTTCAACGCCGAGTACACCACCTGATGGATGGCCAGGAGCACCCCGTGAGCGTCACACCCAAGCTCGGAGGCCGTCGGATCACCACCGCCGACCACGTCTCCACCGAGCGCGTCGAGGCCGCCCAGGAGAAGGCTGCGGTCCTGCGTGAGGCCCTGCCCTGGATCACGCGTTTCCACGGCCAGACCGTGGTGATCAAGTACGGCGGCAACGCCATGGTCGACGAGCAGCTCAAGCGTTCCTTCGCCGCCGACGTCGCGTTGCTGCACTTCGTCGGACTCAAGCCCGTCATCGTCCACGGCGGCGGGCCGCAGATCAGCGGCCTGGCCGAGGCCCTCGGGGTGAGCTCGCGTTTCGTCGCCGGTCTGCGCGTCACCGACGCCGCGATGATGGACGTGGTGCGCATGGCGTTGCTCGGCAGGGTCAACCCCGAGGTGGTCTCGCTGGTCAGCGAGGCCGGAGGACCCGCCGTCGGCGTGGCCGGCACCGACGCCAACCTGCTCCAGGTCCGCCCCGCCACCGGGCCCGAGGGCGAGGACCTCGGGCTGGTCGGCGAGGTCGAGCGGGTCGATACCCGCTACCTGCAGGAGCTGCTGGCCGACGGGTTCCTGCCGGTGATCGCCACCGTCGGTCGGGACGCCGAGGGGGTGGAGCGCAACGTCAACGCCGACCTCGCAGCCGGGGCCGTGGCCGCGGCGTTGGGTGCCTCCAAGCTCGTCTACCTCACCGACGTCCCCGGCCTCTACCTCGACTTCGGCGACCCCGACAAGGAGGCGCTGATGAGCGAGGTGGGCGTGGACCGCCTGGCGGAGATGCTCGATGCCCACGAGCTGCACACCGGGATGCGCCCCAAGGTGCGCTCCATCGTGGGTGCGATCCGTGACGGGGTCCCGCAGGCCCACATCCTCGATGGCCGGGTGCTCCACTCGGTGCTGATCGAGATCTTCACCGACGAGGGCGTGGGCACCATGGTCACGCCCTCGGTGCCCGCCCGCTCGGGATCCGCGATGGCGCGTCCGGTGGGGGGTGGGTCGTGAGCGTGGCCGAACCGGAGCTGTTCACCCGCGCCGCCGCGCACGTGATGCCCACCTACGGGCCACCGAGGCAGGCCTTCGTCCGCGGTGAGGGCACGGCGCTGTTCGACGTGGACGGCAACGCCTGGCTGGACCTGCTGTGTGGCCTGGCGGTCACCAACCTCGGCCACGCCCACCCCGCGGTCACCGCGGCCGTCACGCGCCAGGCCGCGACCCTGGTGCACACCTCCAACCTCCACGTCACCGAGCCGGCGGTCGCCCTGGCAGAACGCCTGGCCGAGGTGACCGGCTGGCCGGACGCCACGGTGTTCTTCGCCCAGTGCGGCGCCACCGCCAACGAGGCGGCGATCAAGCTCGCCCGCAAGCACGGCAAGGCGATCCACCCCGACAAGGTGCGGGTGGTCACCCTGGAGGGCTCCTTCCACGGCCGCACCCTGGCGACGCTGGAGGCCACGGGCCAGCCGGCCAAGCACGCGCCCTTCGCGCCCCTGGCCGGCTTCGTCGACCACGTCCCCCACGACGACCCACAGGCGCTGCGTGCGGCGGTGGGCGAGGACACCTGCGCGGTGCTGCTCGAGGTCGTGCAGGGGGAGGGGGGCGTACGCCCGTTGTCGCCGCAGGTGCTCGCCGCCGCGCGTGAGGCCTGCGACGCCAACGACGCCCTGCTGATCGCTGACGAGGTCCAGACCGGTATCGGCCGCACCGGGACCTGGTTCGCCTTCCAGGGCACCGAGGTGGTGCCCGACGTCATCACCCTGGCCAAGGCCCTGGCCAACGGCCTGCCGATCGGCGCCTGCGTGGCCCACGGGCACGCCGCCACGGTGTTCGGCCCCGGCGACCACGCCACCACCTTCGGTGGCAACCCGGTGACCGCCGCCGCTGCGTGCGCCGTGCTCGACACGATCCGTGACCAGGGTCTGCTCTCCCAGGCAGCGCACCGTGCGACGCGTCTGCGGACGGGCCTGGAGGCCCTCGTGGGCACCGCTGCCTACGCCACCGGTGTACGGGGACGCGGGTTGCTGCTGGGCCTGGAGTTGGACGCGCCGGTGGCCGCCGAGGTGGAGGCCGCCTGCCGTGACCGGTTCCTGCTGGTCAACGCCGTCGGCGCGGACGTACTGCGTCTGGCGCCGCCGCTGATCATCACCCCGGAGGAGGTCGACCTGGCCCTGGCGGGTATCGCCGAGGCGTTGCAGGCCGTCGCCGACGCCCGTGCCGACTGACCCGCACGCACCCGCTCGACCTTCCCGCCACCCCGCCTGACATCCCGCCCGCAACCCCGCCCAGAGAGGCACCTGATGGCCCGCTTCCCCGAGGACCTGCTGTCGATCGACGACCTCGACGACGCGCAGCTCGCCGACCTGCTCGCCCTCGCCGCCCAGGTCAAGGCCGCGCGCGGCACCGGGGGGCCGGCCGCCTACGCCGACGCGCTGGCCGGTCGCACCGTGGCGCTGGTGTTCGAGAAGCCCTCGACCCGTACGCGGGTGTCCTTCCAGGTCGCGGTGACCGAGCTCGGCGGTCAGCCCCTGCCGCTCAGCTCCGCGGAGTTGCAGCTCGGCCGCGGGGAGACGATCGCTGACACCGGCGCCGTCCTGTCGCGCTACGTCCACGCCGTGGTCGTGCGCACCTTCGGCCAGGACCGCCTCGACGAACTGGCGGCAGCCGCCGAGGTGCCCGTGGTCAACGCGCTCACCGATCTCGAGCACCCCTGTCAGGCCCTGGCCGATCTCCAGACCCTGCGTGAGGCGCGCGGGGGGGCCCTGACCGGCAGCGTGCTGACCTACGTGGGCGACGGCAACAACGTGGCGCACTCCCTGCTGCTGGCCGGAGCACTGGCCGGGGTCGAGGTGCGTGTCGCCCACCCCGAGGGCTACGCCCCCGACGGCGCCGTCGTCGCACGTGCCCGCGAGCTGGCGGCGGCCGGCGGCACCGAGGTGGTGGTCACCACCGATGCGGTGGCCGCCGTCAGCGGTGCGCACGCGGTCTACACCGACGTATGGGCCTCGATGGGCCAGGAGGACGAGACGCAGGCGCGACTGTCCGTCTTCCGTCCCTACCAGGTGACGGCTGCGCTGTTCGCCCACGCCGCCGAGGACGCGATCTTCCTGCACTGCCTGCCCGCCCACCGCGGCGAGGAGGTCACCGCCGAGGTGATCGACGGTCCGGCCTCGCGGGTGTGGGAGCAGGCCGAGAACCGCCTCCATGCCCAGAAGGCGGTCCTGCTCCGCCTGCTGGCCGCGCGCTGAGGACCGCGCCGATGCCCGACAAGTCCCGCCGTCAGCAGCGCCTGCGGGCGCTGCTGACCGACCAGGCCCTCGGCTCCCAGGCCGAGGTGGTCGCGGCGTTGGCGGCGACGGGCATCGACGTGCACGAGGCGACGGTCAGCCGCGACCTCCGCGAGGTGGGCGCGGTCAAGGTGCGCGGTGCCGACGGCCAGCTCATCTACCGGCTGGCTGCCGATCCCGGTCCCGCCGGTGCCCGCGAGCGCCTCGACGACACCCTGCAGCGGTTCGTCACCCACGTCACGGCCAGCGGCAACCTCGCGGTGCTGCGTACCCCACCGGCCTGCGCCCACCCCGTGGCCTCCGCCATCGACCTCGCCGAGCTCTCCCACGTCATCGCGACGGTCTCCGGTGACGACACCGTCCTGGTGGTCGCCGAGGAGGGGACCACGGGCGCGGCGCTGGCGGAGGAACTGGCGGCGCGCGCCGGCCTGACCTGAACCCGACGCACGGATCGATCACGGCGCACGCCCCCCGCCCCCACGACCACCCACCACCGACCATGACCACCCGGCTGCGGCCGGCGACACCCCCACAGGAGCTCCCATGAGCAAGCCCCGTATCGTCCTCGCCTACTCCGGTGGCCTCGACACCTCCGTGGCCATCGAGTGGATGAAGGAGCACAAGGACGTCGAGGTGGTGGCCTGCGCCGTCGACGTCGGCCAGGGCATCGACGATCTCGACGAGATCCGCCAGCGCGGCCTGGACTGCGGGGCGGTGGAGTCGGTGGTGGTCGATGCCCGCGAGGAGTTCGCCACCGACTTCATCGCACCGGCGCTGAAGGCCAACGCCCTCTACATGGGCAAGTACCCCCTGGTCTCCGCGCTGTCCCGTCCGCTGATCGTCAAGCACCTGGTCGCGACCGCCCGGGCGACCGGCGCAGCCGGCATCGCCCACGGCTCCACCGGCAAGGGCAACGACCAGGTCCGCTTCGAGGTGGGCGCGATGTGCCTGGCCCCCGACCTCGAGGGGATGGCGCCGATCCGGGAGTGGGGTCTGAGCCGGGACGCCGCCATCGACTACGCGGCCGAGCGGGGCATCCCCATCCCCTCGATGACCAAGAAGAGCCCCTACTCGATCGACGAGAACGCCTGGGGTCGCACCGCGGAGTGCGGGATCCTCGAGGACCCGTGGGCTGCGCCGCCCGAGGACGTCTTCGAGCGGACCGTGTCGGTCAAGGACGCCCCCGAGGAGCCCGAGGAGGTCGTGATCGCCTTCGAGCAGGGCCTGCCCGTCTCCCTGGACGGCCGGCGCCTGCCGCTGGCGGAACTGGTGGCCGAGATCGATGCGCGCGCCGGTGCCCACGGCATCGGCCGCATCGACATGATCGAGGACCGGCTGGTGGGCATCAAGAGCCGGGAGCTCTACGAGTGCCCCGGCGCGATCACCCTGATCACCGCCCACCGCGACCTCGAGGACCTGTGCCTCGAGCAGGAGCTCGCCGACCACAAGCGGGTCGAGGAGGGTCGCTACGCCCAGCTGATCTACAACGGCCTGTGGTGGGGGCCGCTCAAGAAGGCGCTCGACGCCTTCATCGACGAGGCCAACCGCTACGTCACCGGCGAGGTCCGCGTGCAGCTCTACAAGGGCTCGGCCACCGTCGTCGGGCGTCGCAGCGACAGCCACGGCCTCTACACCTACGAGATGGCGACCTACGACGCCGAGGACCAGTTCGACCAGTCCCTGGCGGAGGGCTTCGTGAAGCTGTGGGGTCTGCCGCTCAAGACCTGGGCCGCCAAGGTCCAGGCCCAGGGCGACGAGGTCTGAGCCGCCCGGCGTCGGGTGCGGGAGCGAGCCGGCGCAGGTGCCCGCCTACCGTGCCGTGAGGGCAGGAGGACGCGATGACCGAGGAGCAACCCCACGCCGCCACCGATGCCGGGCGGCTGTGGGGCGGCCGCTTCACCGCCGGCCCCGACGCCGCCGCCTGGGCGCTCGGGGTCTCCACCGCCGTGGACCGCCACCTGTGGCGCCAGGATCTCGCCGGCTCCCGTGCCCACGCCGAGGAACTGCACCGCATCGGGGTGCTCGATGACAGCGAGCGTGACCAGCTGCTCGCCGCGCTGGAACGCTGCGCGGCGCTGTTCGCACGGGATGCCTTCGTCTTCCACGACACTGACGAGGACGTCCACGGGGCCATCGAGCGGTGGCTGGTCGAGGAGCTCGGCGCGCTGGGCGGCAAGCTGCGCGCGGGACGCTCCCGCAACGACCAGATCGCCAGTGACCTGCGCCTGTGGTGCCGGGATGCCTGCGATGAGGTGGTCGCCCTGGTCGGCGGGCTCCAGCAGGCCTTCGTCGACCAGGCCGAGGCCCACCTCGGCTGGCACGCGCCGGGCTACACCCACCTGCAGCGTGGCCAGCCCGTGCTGCTCAGCCACCACCTGCTGGCCTACGTCTGGATGCTGGACCGGGACGCGGGCCGGTTCCGTGACGCGCGCGCACGCTGCAACGCCTCCACGCTCGCGTCCGGTGCACTGGCCGGTCAGACCCTCGGGCTCGATCCCCAGGCCTACGCCGACCACCTCGGCTTCGATGCCGTGATGGAGAACTCCATGGACGCGGTGGCCTCGCGTGACTTCGCGCTCGAGGTGCTCAGCGCCGCGGCGATCCTGGCGGTCACCCTCTCCCGGCTGGGGGAGGAGATCGTGCTGTGGGCCACCTCGGAGTTCGCCTTCGCCCGGGTCGGCGACGCCTTCTCCACCGGTTCCTCGATCATGCCGCAGAAGCGCAACCCCGACATCGCCGAGCTCGTGCGTGGCAAGACCGGTCGGGTGATCGGTGACCTGGTCGCGCTGCTGACGACCATCAAGGCGTTGCCGCTGACCTACGACCGGGACCTGCAGGAGGACAAGGAGCCGGTCTTCGACGCCGTCGCCACGCTGCGGCTCACCCTGCCGGCGATCACCGGGACCGTGGCGAGCCTGACCTTCGACCGCCAGCGGCTCGAGACCGCCTCGGTGGGCGGCTTCGCGCTGGCCACCGACCTCGCCGAGGAGCTGGTGACCCGGGGGGTGCCCTTCCGCGAGGCCCACGAGATCGTCGGCGCGGTGGTCGCCGCGGCCGAGGCCCGGGGCGTCGACCTGGACGGGCTGGACCCTGAGGAGCTGGCCGCGATCGACCCCGTTCTGGACGCGCACGTGGTCGCCCGCTTCGACGCACAGCAGGCGATCGATCGGCGGGACGGGGTGAACGGCACCGCCACGGCGGCGGTGGCCGCCCAGCTGGAGCGAGCCCGGGCCGCTGCAGCGGCGAACCGTGGTTCGATGACCTAGGACCACGGGCGCGACGGCCCGGTCGTTCGGTGCAGCAGGAGGGCAGAGGTGGCAGGCAGCAACGACGAGGTGGCACGTCTGCTCGCGGAGCTGGCGACCCTGACCGAACTGGACGAGGGCAGTCCCAACGCGTTCCGCGTGCGCGCGTACCAGAACGCCGAGCGGGCGGTCAGGGGCCTCGGTGAGGACGTGGCCGAGCTCAGCACCACCGAGCTCGCCACGGTCAAGGGCATCGGCAAGAGCATCGCCGGCCGCATCCGGGAGTACGTCGAGACGGGCGGCATCGAGAAGCTGGAGGAGCTCAGGCAGCGGCACCCCGCCAGCAAGCTCGCACTGCTGCAGGTCCCCGGGCTCGGGCCGAAGACCGTGCAGCTGCTCGACGACGAGCTCGGGATCCGCAGCGTCGAGGCGCTGGTCGCCGGGCTCGATGACGGCTCGGTCGCCACCCTGGAGGGGATGGGTGCCAAGACGATCGAGAACATGCGCGAGGGGATCGAGGTCCTCGGGCTGACCTCCAAGGACCGACGGGTGCCGATCGCCCGCGCGATGCCCGTGGCGGAGCGCATCGTGGCCCACCTCGAGGCGGTGGATGCAGCCAACCGGGTGGCGTACGCGGGCAGCCTGCGCCGGTTCCGTGAGGACATCGGTGACATCGACGTACTGGTGGCCACCGCGGATCCCGAGCCGGTACGCCAGGCCTTCCTGGCCATGGACGACATCGACCGTCAGCTCGGCTCGGGCGGGACCAAGACCTCGGTGGTCACCCGCGATGGCGTCCAGGTCGACCTGCGGATCGTGCCGCCCGCGAGCTTCGGTGCGGCGTTGCTGTACTTCACCGGTTCCAAGGCGCACAACATCCGGTTGCGACAGCGGGCGATCGACCGTGGCTGGACGCTGAGCGAGTACGCCCTGGCGGTCCACCGTGACGACGCGCAACCCGGACCGGGTGTGCACGACGACCCCGACGCCGAGGTGGTGGCCGCCGGGAGCGAGGACGCGATCTACGCCGCGCTGGAGCTCGCCTGGCTGCCCCCGGAGGTGCGCGAGGATGACGGGGAGATCGAGCTCGCCGCGGCGGACGAGCTGCCCCCGCTGGTGCGCACCGAGGACCTGCTCGGCGATCTCCATGACCACACCGACCGTTCCGGCGATGGGCGCGACCCGCTCGAGGAGCTGGTCGACGCCGCGGTGGCACGTGGGTTGGCGTACCTGGCCATCACCGACCATGCCGAGGACCTGCGCATCAACGGGGTCTCCCGCCGGGACATGCTCGCCCAGCGCGAGGAGGTGCGCGCGCTCGAACAGCGCCGGGGGGACATCCGCCTGCTCCACGGTGCGGAGCTCAACATCGCGGCCGACGGCTCGCTCGACTACGACGACGCATTCCTCGCCGGGTTCGACTGGCTGGTCGCCTCGGTGCACTCCCACTTCCGCCAGGATGTCGAGGCCCAGACCGCGCGCCTGCTCGCGGCCATCAGGCATCCGAGCGTCACCGCCATCGGCCACCTGACGGGACGGTTGATCGGCTCGCGTCCCGGCATCGAGCTCGATCTCGAACGGGTGTTGGATGCAGCTGCCGAGGCGGGGACCGCGATCGAGATCAACGCCGCGCTACCGCGCCTCGATGCGACGGTGGAGGTGATCCGCGAGGGCGCGCGTCGTGGCTGCACCTTCGTGATCTCCACCGACGCGCACGGGGTGGCCGATCTCGAGCGTGCCCGGTTCGGCGCGGCGCAGGCGCGGCGAGCCCGCCTGCCGCGCGAGCGGGTCGCGAACACCTGGTCGCGGGAGCGGTTCAGCGCGTGGCTCGACGACCTGCACCGGCGCTGACCATGGGGCATGACCGGCTGTACGACGCGCCCGAACCCTTCCTACGGTCGGATCTGGAGCGTCGTGCCGACCTGGCGGCACGGGGTCTGGTGGGCGCGTTGCTGGTGCGTGAGCTGGACGGGGTCGAGGTCATCGCGCGGGTGGTGGAGACCGAGGCCTACCGCCAGGATGATCCCGCCAGTCACTCCCATGCGCGCCGCACACCACGCACCGAGCCGATGTTCGCCGTCCCCGGTACGGCCTACGTCTACCGGTCCTACGGGCTGCACTGGCTGCTCAACGTCAGCGTCGAACCACTGGACAGCGGCGCAGCGGTGCTGCTCAGGGCGGCGACCGTGCTCGCCGGAGCCGCGGCGGTGTGGCCGCGCCGGCCAGCGGCCCGACGCGCCGATGATCTGCTGCGCGGTCCTGCGGTGCTCACCTCCGGACTGGAGGTCACCGGCGTCGAGGACGACGGTCGCGATCTGCTGCGCGCCGACACCAGGGTGTGGCTGGCACGGGATTCGTGGCGACCCGCGGCGGCCGACATCGTCGCCGGGCCACGCGTGGGCATCAGCAAGGCGGCGGACGTGCCCTGGCGCTTCTGCCTCAGGGGTGCCGCAAGCGTGTCGCGGTACCGACGCTCCCCACGTGCCGGCTGACCGCCACGGTCGCTGGCGCCGCCGGGTGCGGTGGCCGTGCCGCGGTGGCCCCAGCCGTGCCACGTCCATGCAGTTCAGCGACGGTTTCCTGCCCAGCGGCGCGTCGCGGGATCGCCGGTGCGACGGCGACGCTGCGCGCGCTCAGCGCCCACGCGCGACCCGCCGGTTCGCGGTTCAGCGCCACGCTGCGTACGTTTCCCACACCGCAGCACGGCAGCACGAAGGGCCTGCCGCGGTCGCCTCGATGACACTGCGCACGACGCCTCGTCACGAGGTTGACAGTACGACGCAGCGCGGAGTAACTTCCGCGCCCCACCTCGCAGGCCACGGCCCGTACGGGTCCGACCCGGTAGCAGCGCTACCGACGCCCACGGCCGCCGGGTGGACAGCCAAGAGCCCGCGTGGTAGTTTCGACTACTCGGCGCGGCGATCGGCTGCGCGACTCCAAGCGGTGCACTCACCGGAAGCCTCGCCCCTCGGGCAGGAACCCGGAGAGCCGCGGACCGCTCCTTGAGAACTGCACAGGGTGCCAAAAGCCAGTGACCTCCAGGCGACGATGTCGCCGTGGAGGCTCACAACCCCGTCGACCGTGACCACCAACCGGTGGAAGCGGTCAACAGGTGAGTGAACATGTAGAACCCCTTATTTCGATGAAGGGATCAGCGACCACTTCCGAGTGGTCGAAGGACCTTCGTTGTTCTGGTCTTGTCGGGAACCTCCGGGTGACCGCAACGATCTCTCAACGGAGAGTTTGATCCTGGCTCAGGACGAACGCTGGCGGCGGGTCTAACACATGCAAGTCGAGGGACGAACCGAGGTGCTTGCACCTCGG
>JAWLFQ010000021.1:3786-33077 GCA_041685505.1 Nitriliruptoraceae bacterium | reverse complement strand
CTTGGCCAGCTTGCGCACCGGCGGCTTGGCGAGTGGGCGTGCCGTCCGCCCGGCAGGCGGCGCGGCCTCGACGGGCGCCTCGTCGGAGCTCGCGGGGTCGGGGCTCGTGGTGCGGCGCCGACGTCGTCCCGTCGGTGCCGCCTGGCCGTAGCCCACCAGGGGCTGGGGCTCGACGTCGGCATCCAGGGCGCTGCCCTGGGGCTCCTCCGCCGAGGCCACCTCGACACGCACGAGCACGGTGCCGACCTCGACCGTCTCGCCGACCTCCCCGAAGCGCTCGACGATGCGACCGGCGAAGGGCGAGGGGACATCGACGGCAGCCTTGGCCGTCTCGACCTCGACGATGGGGTCGTTGAGCGCGATCTCGTCATCGACCCCGACGTACCAGTGGACGAGTTCGCCGTCCTCGAGACCCTCACCGAGATCGGGGAGGGCGAAGTCCCGTAGCTCGCTCACGTGCGCTCCTGAGGGGTGGGCAGGTGGTGATGGGGGTGCGGGCGGGGACGGCGCTGCGGGCGGTGCGCCGCCGGCTCGCGGTCGTCAGTAGGCCATGGCCCGCTCGACGAGGTCGAGGATGCGGTCGACGTCGGGCAGCCAGTAGCTCTCCAGTTTCGCGGGTGGGTAGGGGGTGTCGAAGCCCGTGGCGCGCAGCACTGGTGCCTCGAGGTGGTAGAAGGCGGCCTCCTGGACGCGCGCGGCGATCTCGGCCCCCATACCGAGGGTGCGTGGAGCCTCGTGCACCACCACGGCACGTCCCGTCCGCCGCACGGAGGCGACCACGGTGTCGGTGTCGAGCGGTGACAGGGAGCGCAGGTCGACCACCTCGAGCGACCAGCCCTCCTCCGCGGCGGCCTCGGCGGCCTCCAGGGCGGTGCGCACCATCGGGCCGTAGCACACGATGGTCACGTCCTCACCGGCACGGCGTACGAGCGCGCTGGTGTGGGGTGGGGCGGTGACCGGCAGCTCGATGTCGGACTTCATCCAGTACCGACGCTTGGGCTCGAGCAGGATCACCGGGTCGTCACTGGCGATGGCTTCGCGGGTCAGGGCGTAGCCGTCCTCCGGCGTGCCGGGAGTCACCACGGTGAGGCCCGCGGTGTGCACCCAGTAGCTCTCCGGCGACTCGGAGTGGTGCTCCACGGCACCGATCCCGCCGCCGTAGGGGATGCGCACGGTCACCGGCAGACGCAGCGTCCCGCGCGAGCGGTTGCGCAGCTTGGCGAGGTGGCTGACGATCTGCTCGAAGGCGGGGTAGGTGAAGCCGTCGAACTGCATCTCGGCCACCGGCCGGTAGCCGTACATCGCCAGCCCGATGGCGGTTCCGATGATCCCCGACTCCGCCAGGGGGGTGTCGAAGCAGCGCCGGTCACCGAAGCGCGCCTGCAGGCCGTCGGTGACGCGGAACACCCCACCCAGCCTGCCGACGTCCTCACCGAACACCAGCACGCGGTCGTCCTGCGCCATCGCCTCGGTCAGCGCGCGGTTGATGGCCTGTGCGAGGGTGACGCTCACCTGTCCCCTCCCTCGGGCGGGGCGGTGAGTTCGGCCTGCAGCTGCGCCCGCTGCGCCGCCACATCCGCCCGGTCGGCCACGTACACGTGGTCGAACAGCTCCAGGGGGTCGCCGTGGGGCGCGTCGTAGATCGCCTCCCGCACGCGCCGTGCGTGCTCCTCGGCCTCCTGCGCGAAACCGTCCTCGGTGGCCTCGTCCAACAGCCCCCGGCGCTGCAGGTGGTTGCGCATGCGCTGGATCGGATCGGTGCGTGCCGCCTCCTCGAGCTCCTCCTGACTGCGGTAGCGGGTCGGGTCGTCGGAGGTGGTGTGGGCCTCCATGCGGTAGGTCAACGCCTCGATCAAGGCCGGCCCCCCGCCGGAGCGCGCCTGCTGGACCGCCCGACGGGTCACCGCGTAGGTGGCGAGCGGATCGTTGCCATCGCACCGCAGGCCCGGCAGGCCGTAGCCCACGGCCTTGTGCGCCAGGGTGGGAGCGGCGGTCTGGCTGGTCAGCGGCACCGAGATCGCGTAGCGGTTGTTCTGCACGAAGAACACCACGGGGGCCTGCATGACCCCGGCGAAGGTCATCGCCTCGTGGGTGTCACCCTCGGAGGTCCCACCGTCGCCGAAGTAGACCATCGTCACGAGGGGGTTGTCGTCGAACCGGGCCCCCATGGCGAAGCCCGTGGCGTGCAGCGCCTGGGTGCCGATGGGGATCGACAGCAGGGCGAAGCGGTGCTCGTAGGGGTCGTGGTCCGACAGCCACGTCCCGCGGAACAGGTGCAGCAGGTCGGCCGGCTCGACCTCGCGCACGATCGCGCTGCCGAGCTCGCGGTAGGAGGGGAACACCCAGTCCGGTGCCTCCAGCGCCCAGGTGGAGGCGACCTGCGCGGCCTCCTGACCCAGGCACGAGGCGTACACCCCGAGCTGCCCCTGACGTTGCAGGTTGATCGCCTCACGGTCCACCCGCCGGGTGATCACCATGGCGCGGTGGATCGCGAGCAGCTCCGCATCGCAGAGCTCGACCGGGTAGTCCTCGTGCTCGTGCAGGGTGCCGTCCGGAGCGAGCAGGCGGACGGGCTCGGCCGGTGGGAGCAGGTGCGCGTCCCCGCGTGCACCCTCCACGGGCGCGGTCACGTCCTCCGCCATGTGGCCTCCCTCGCGACCCGGCCTCCCGACCCCGGTCGCCACCCGATCCCCATCGACCGGGACGACGCGCCTCGACCATAGACGCGCAGGCCAGCGCGTGCGCACCATCCGCGCCTGCGACGGGGGTGCACACAGCCACGACCACGCCGCTGCCACCGGCGACGACCACCTGTGCGCCACCAGAGGGGCTTCCGAACCAGGTGGGCGCGGTGGCTAGAGTGGACCCTCAGGCGAGCCAGGAGAGGGCGCATGAAGATCGTGGCGGGGTTCCTGAGGTCCCCGGAGGGCCGAGCGGCACTCGACCGGGCGTTGCAGGAGGCGGAGCTGCGCGACGGTGAGCTGCTCGTCGTGCACTCGATGCGGGGCGGTGAACGCGACGAGCTCGAGCAGGTGATGAGCTACCGCGAGGAGTTCGAGCAGCTCGAGCAGAAGCTGCAGGCGTCCCCCGCCCGCTACCGCCTGATCGAGTACGCGCGGGGCAACGCGCCCGCTGAGGACCTCCTGCAGGCGTCCAAGGACGAGGACGCCGACATGATCGTGATCGGCATCCGCCGTCGGTCGCCGGTCGGCAAGCTGATCCTGGGCTCCAACGCCCAGGACATCCTGCTCCACGCCGACTGCGCCGTCCTCGCGGTCAAGGCCGCACCCCAGGACGAGTGACCCGACGCGCACGGCACGCGGGCTGATCCCCGCGCGACGGGCGCGGTCAGCCCTGGCCGGGCTCGGGGTCGGTGACCGGCCCCGCGCCCTCCGCTGCCACGGGGTGCACGGGTCCGCCCATCGCGTGCACGCCGCCGTCGACGTGGACGATCTCCCCGGTGATCGCCGGCGTCCAGTCGGACAGCAGCGCGCACACCGCGCGTCCCACGGGCTCGGGGTCGCGGGTCTCCCAGCCCAGGGGCGCACGCTCGTTCCACAGGTGCTCGAAGGCGTCGATCGTGCCGATCGAGCGCGCCGCCATGGTGTGCAGGGGACCTGCGGCGACCAGGTTGGCCCGGATGCCAAGCGGCCCGAGATCACGGGCGAGGTAGCGGTTGGCGGCCTCCAGGCCGGCTTTGGCGACACCCATCCAGTCGTAGCCGGGCCAGGCGACCTGGGCGTCGAAGTCCAACCCGACGACCGCCCCCGGGCCGACGGCCAGCAGATCCTTCAGCCCTGCGGCCAGGGCGACGTAGGAGTAGGTGGAGACCTGGAAGGCGGTGCTGACGTCCTCCCACGGGGCGGTCAGGAAGCCCCCGTCGAGACAGGACGTGGGCGCGAAACCGACCGCGTGGAGCAACCCGTCGAGGCGTCCCCAGCGGGCCTCGAGCTCGGCACGCACCGACTCGAGCTGCTCCGGCTGGGTCACGTCCAGCTCGAGCACGTCGGGGGTGGGATCGAGGCGTGCGGCAGCCCGTTCGGTGAGCCGACGTCCCCGGCCGAACCCGGTCAGCACGAGCTCCGCCCCCTGCTCCTGCGCGACCTTCGCCGCGAAGAAGGCGATGGAGCGCGGGTCGAGGACCCCGGTGATGAGCAGCTTCTTGTCGGCGAGCAGCACGGTGGTCTCCTAGACGGTGGTGGACGGTCGGGTGCGGTCGGGATGTGCCGCGGGGCGGTCGCTGCGCTCGTGCACACCGACGACGACGGCCATGGCCACGCCGGCGTCGTGGGACAGCGAGCAGCTCAGCGCTGCCGGTGCGTCGCGCAGGTAGAGCTGTGGTGCACCGTCGTCGGCGGTGCGCACCTCCACGGCGTGGAAGGGCAGGCGCAGATCCCCGAGGGCCTTGCGGGTGGCCTCCTTGGCGGCGAAGCGCGCCGCGAGGCGGGCACGCTCCACCTCGGAGCCGGGTCCGGCACCGCCGCGCAGCGCGTCGGCGCGCTCGCGCGGGGTGAAGAGCCGCTCCAGCAGTGCGGGACGCCGGTCGATCGCGGCCGACAGGCGCGCGATGTCGACCAGGTCGCACCCCGTCACCAGCCCGCTCATGCCTGCGCCGTCCCGCCGCCCGCGGCGGAGAAGGTGGTAGCCAGCTCGGACCGGGACAACTCGCCGAGCTGGGCCTGCAGCTGGAGGTTGAAGGAGCGTCGGGCGCGTGGGGTGTCGTCGGGTGGGGGGAAGGCCGGTCCGAAGCGCACGGTGACCGCACCCCCCAAGGGCCTGGGGCGGCCGTCGACGGGCCAGATGCGCTCGATGCCCTCGATGCCCGCCGGTACCACCGCGACGCCGAGCTCCGCCGCGACCCGTGCGACGCCGCTGCGCAACCGGTGGACCTGGCCGTCGCGGCTGCGCGAACCTTCCGGGTAGACCACGACGCAGTTGCCCTCGCGCAGCAGCGCGCGGACCACGTCGAGCGCTGCGGCGTCCGCCGTCCCCCGCCGCAGCGGCACCATCCCGAGCTTGGGCAGCTGGGGGCCCACGACCGGTGCCTCGGTGAGGGCGAGATCACCCAGGAAGTGCACGGGCCGGCGCACGGCCAGCGCGAGGGCGATCGAGTCCGCGTGGGAACGGTGGGAGGAGGCCAGCAGCACCGGCCCCGTGGCCGGCACGTGCTCCGCGCCGTGGGACCGCACCCGCAGCCAGCTGCGCAGGATCGGCCGCAGCACCAGCCGTCGTGGGGAGCGTGGACCGGGCACCGACGTGGTGGGCACCACCGCCATGGGGTCGTCGGCGGCGTCGTGCCCCGCACGACCGTCCCGGTCCTGCGCTGGGGGCTCCTCGGGGCGGCTCACGCGGGCGTGAACACCAGGGCGGCGTTCTGGCCACCGAAGCCCATCGAGGCCGACAGCACCGCCTGCAGGTCCACCTCGCGCGGCGCACCGCTGACCACGTCGAGGTCGATCTCCGGGTCCTGCTCCACCAGGTTGGCCGTCGGCGGCACCAGCCCCTCGCGCAGCGCCTGGATCGCGAAGATCGCCTCGATCGCGCCCGCCGCACCGAGGGTGTGACCGGTGACCCCCTTGGTGGAGGTCACGGCGATGTCGGCGGTGTGGTCGCCGAACACCGCCTGCAGTGCCCGGGCCTCCGCGGCGTCGTTGAGCGGGGTCGAGGTCCCGTGGGCGTTGTGGTGGCCGATGGCCGTGGGTGACAGCCCCGCGTCCTCCACCGCCCGGCGCATGGCCAGGATCGCACCCCCACCATCCTCGGGCGGGGCGGTGGGGTGATGCGCGTCGGCGGAGGCGCCGGCCCCGGCCAACACCGCCAGCGGCTTAGCCCCGCGCGCGGCGGCGTGCGCGGCGGTCTCCAGCACCAGCACCCCGGCGGCCTCGCCGATCACGAAGCCGTCGCGGCCGACGTCGAAGGGCCGTGAGGCGTGGGCGGCGTCGGGGTTCTTGGTGAGCGCCCCCATCTGTGCGAAGGCGCTGACCGACAGTCCCGTCACCCCGGCCTCGACCCCACCGGCGAGCACCACATCGGCGGAGCCCGCCCGCAGCAGGTCCCGGCCGAGGTGCAGCGCCGAGGCACCGGCGGCGCAGGCGGTGTTGACCGTCATGTTCGGCCCACGCGCGCCGGAGCGGATGGCGATGGTGCCGGCCGCGGTGTTCGACAGCATCTTGGGTACGAACATCGGGCTGACCCGCCCGGGGCCCTTCTCGAGGTAGCGGGGGTACTCGTCCTCCCAGGTCTCCGCGCCGCCGATGCCCGAGCCGAGCAGCACGCCGGTGCGGTCGGCGTCCACCTCGGTGAGTCGCTCGCCCCCGTCGTCGGACAACCCCGCGTGGGCGATGGCCTCGCGGGCGGCGATCACCGCCAGATGGGTGAAACGGTCGAGGCGGCGCCGGGCACCGCGGCCGAGCTCCGCGTCGGGGTCGAAGGCGGGGACCCGACAGCTGATGGTGACCGGGGTCTTCTTGGCCTCGAGCTCCGCGTCGTCGGCGGCGGCGCTCCGGCCGGAGAGCACGCCGGACCAGGCCTCCTCCAGGCCCCGACCTGCGGGGCTGAGGATGCCGACTCCCGTGACGACGATGTCGGTCACGCCTGCTTCTCCGCGACCTTGTCGATGGCGTCCTGGACGGTGCGCACGTCCTCGAGCTCCTCGTCCTCGAGCTTGACGCCGGTCTTCTCCTCCAGCACCAGGGTCAGCTCGACGACGTCGAGGGAGTCGAGCCCCAGGGCCTCGAAGGTCGCCTCGGGGGCGACGTCGTCGGCGGGTACCCCGAACTCCTCGGTGAGGACCTCGGTGAAGGTGGCGAGCAGTTCCTGGCTCACGGTGTAGCTCCTGTGTCGGTGGTCGCGGTCGCGACCGGTACGGATCGTGCGGATGCTGCAGGTCTCGGGCGGCTCACATCCCGGCGCCGCCGTCCACGGGCAGGACGGCACCGGTGATCGAGGCGGCCTCGGGCGAGGCGAGGAAGGCGATCGCGGCGGCGACCTCCTCGGCGGGAACGGGCCTGCCGGTGGGCGCCATGGCCGTCAAGGCCTCGCGAGCGGCGTCGTCGAGCTGGTCGGTCATCGCGGTGGCGACGAAGCCGGGTGCGACGACGTTGACGGTGATGGCCTTGCGCGCCACCTCGCGGGCCAGGGACTTGGAGAACCCGATCAGCCCGGCCTTGGAGGCGGCGTAGGCGGTCTGGCCGGCGTTGCCTCTGAGCGCCACCACGGATGCGACGTTGATGATCCGTCCACCGCGGCTGCGCAGCATCGGACGCACCGCCGCCTTGGACAGCAGGAAGGCCCCGCGCAGGTTGACCTCCACGGTCCGGTCGAAGCGTGCGGCATCGAGGCGCAGCAGCAGGTCATCGTCGGCGATACCGGCGCTGTTGACCACCACGGCCAGGGAGCCGAGCTGCGTGGCGCGTGCGACGGCAGCCGTGACGCTGTCCTGGTCGGTGACGTCGAGGTGGCACGCCTCCCCCGGACCGTCCAGGCCGGCCACGTCGTCCACGACCTCCACGGCGTCCTGCCGTTGGACGTGCTCGAGGGAGGCGGCCACCTCCTCGGCGGCGGCGGCGTTGCCGCTGTAGCCGACCAGCACGTGATGGCCCGCCGCGGCCAGTGCGCGGCAGGTGGCTGCCCCGATGCCGCCGCTGCCGCCGCTGACGATGGCGACCGATGTGCTCATGGCTGGTCCCTCCAGGTCAGCAGCGCGGCGCCCCAGGTCAGCCCCGCACCGAAGGCGGCGAGCAGCACGGTGTCGCCGTCGTGCAGCCGACCCTGGTCACGGGCGTCGGCCAGCGCCAGTGGGATGGAGGCCGCCGAGGTGTTGCCGTGCCGGTCGACGGCGACGTGGTTGCGGGCGCTGGACAGACCGAGCCGTGCGGCCACGGCGTCCAGGATGCGCACGTTGGCCTGGTGTCCGATGAACAGGTCGACGTCCTCGACACCGATGCCGGCCTCCTCGAGGACCTGCCGGGCTGCCTGGGCCATCCGCGCCACGGCGTTGCGGTAGACGTCCCCACCGCGCATCGTGAGGAAGTGGCTGCCCTCCTCGAGCACCACGGCGTCCACCGGACGGCGGGTCCCGCCCGAGGCGGTCCACAGCATGGAGGGCTCGGACCCGTCGGCGCCGAGGCTGAAGGGACCCAGGCTCGCCGCAGCGTCGGGGACCAGCACCACGGCACCGGCGCCGTCGCCGAACAGCACCGCGACGCTGCGGTCGGTGGGGTCCACGATGCGCGTCAGCGTCTCCGCGCCGATGACCAGCACCACCCCGTCCCCGGTGGCGGTCATGCCGGCGGCGAGGCGCAGGCCGTAGATGAACCCACTGCACGCCGCGTTGACGTCGAAGGCCGCGGCGTGGCTCCCGAGCTGTGCCGCCACCAGGGGTGCGGTCCCCGGCACGGTGTGGTCCGGTGTGGTGGTGGCCACGACGATCGCCGAGACGTCCGCCACCTCGAGACCGGCGTCCTCGAGGGCCGCGAGGGCCGCGGCTGCAGCCAGGTCGGAGGTCGCCTCCCCGGGGGCCGCGACGTGTCGCTGACGGATCCCGGTACGGCTGCGGATCCACTCGTCGGAGGTGTCGAGGACCTGGGCGAGGTCGTCGTTGGTCACCACCCGGTCCGGCAGACGGACACCCAGTCCGGCGACACGCACGGGTGCGCCGGCGCGGGTGGGGGTCGTCGCGCTCACGGAAGCTCCTCGGGGGAAGGCGGTCGGGCTGGCCCGAGCGCAGGGCGGTGTGGGGTCGCGCAGTCAGCGGTGGAGGTCGCGTCGCGGACCATGGGCTGCTGCGCGCTCACCGGATGGTCGCCACCTCGGCCAACGCCGCGAGGACCGGCTCGAGGTCGTCGGGACCCGCCACGGTGTGGACCTGCAGATCGGGGACGGTGCGCCGGGCCAGGCCCGCGAGCACGCCACCAGGGCCGACCTCCACCAGGTCGGTGACGCCGCGCGCTGCCAGACGGAGCTGGACCTCCCGCCACCGCACGGGCGACAGCATGCCGGCGACCAGGGCGTCGGCCAGCGGCTCGGCCCGCTCCACCTCCCGGGCGGTCGCCCCGCTGATGACCGGCACCTCGGGATCGTGCAGATCGACCTCGTCGAGCGCGGCGCGGACGGCGTCGACGGCAGGCGCCATGGCGGGTGAGTGGAAGGCGCCCTCCACCTCCAGCGGCATGGCCCGGCCACCCGCGTCCTTGGCACGCGTACGGACCGTGCGCACGGCCTCGAGATCACCGGCGACGACCACCTGACCGGGCGCGTTGTCGTTGGCGATCACCAGCCCGTCGATCCCGTCGACCAGGACCTCCACGGCGTCGGGGTGCAGCTTGATGACCGCGGCCATCGTGCCGGGCGATGCGGCGCAGGCCGCGCCCATGGCACGACCGCGGGCCGCGACCACACGGGTGCCGTCGACCACGCCGAGCGCGCCGGCGGCGATGGCCGCGGTGTACTCACCCAGGGAGTGACCCGCGACGACGTCGGGACGCGCGCCGGCGTCCACCAGACCCTGCCACGCCACCAGCGAGGCGGCCATGATGGCGGGCTGGGCATCGGCGGTACGGCCCCCGGTCGCGGGGTCGTCGCTGAGCGAGCGCACATCGCGTCCGAGGCCCTCCTCCACCGCGTCGAGGACCGCAGCGGCGGGATGTCCGCTCCAGGCGGTCAGGGCCCCTGCGCGGTGGGACCCCTGGCCGGGGAAGACGAAAGCGGTGGTCACGGATCCTCCACGGACATCGACGACGTGCGGGGTGCGCGGGCGGGGTCGCACGGGTCCCGGCTGTTGCAGCCCGCTCGGGTTCGCGCCTGACCGGTCGGCCCTCGACGCTGCCGCCACCACGCACCGGCCACTCCTGCCGCGCGGGCATAGTTGACATCGACGTCAGTGTCGATGTCAAGCACCCCCCCGGACAGGCGTACGGGGCCGACGCGTAGCTACGGTGCCCACAGCGCGCAGGCAACCGCACCGGCGACGGGGTCGAGCATGGACAGACGGACCGCAGCGCAGCTCGACGCCGAGGACCCGCTGAGGCACCTGCGCAGCCACTTCGCGCTGCCCGAGGACGTCCTCTACCTCGACGGCAACTCCCTCGGCGCGCTGCAACCACGCGTCGCCGAGCGCCTCGCCAGCGTGGTCGAGGCCGAGTGGGGACGTGGTCTGATCCGGAGCTGGAACGATGCGGGCTGGGTCGAGATGCCGCGGCGGGTGGCCCAGCGTCTGGCACCGCTGCTGGGCGCCGAGCCCGCGGAGCTCGCCGTCACCGACTCCACCTCGGCCAACCTGTTCAAGGCGCTCGCCGCCGCGCACCGTCTGCGTCCCGAGCGGAGGGTGGTGCTGACCGACGACGCCAACTTCCCCACCGACGTCTACGTCGCCCACGGCCTGGCCGAGCTGACGGGCGCGGTGGACGTCCGGGTGGTGCCCACCGGTGAGGTGGAGCGCCACCTCGACGCCGACGTCGCGGTGCTGCTGCGCACCCACGTCGACTACCGCACCGGCGGGCGCCACGACGCGGCCCGGCAGACCGCCGCCGCCCACGACGTCGGCGCACTGGCGGTGTGGGACCTGTCCCACTCGGTGGGTGCGCTGCAGGTGGAGCTGGACGCCTGGCAGGTGGATCTGGCCGTCGGCTGCACCTACAAGTACTGCAACGGCGGGCCCGGTTCGCCCGCCTTCCTCTACGTCGCCTCGCGCTGGCACGAGCAGGCGGCCACGCCGGTACGGGGCTGGTTCGGTCACGCGCGGCCCTTCGCCTTCGACCTCGGCTACCAGCCCGCACCGGGCGCGGAACGCTTCCTCGACGGCTCACCACCGGTGCTGTCGATGGCGGCGCTGGAGACGGCACTGGAGGTGTTCGAGGACGTCGACATCGCTGCCCTCGACGCCCGTGCCGGGGAGCTGACGGGGCTGTTCATCGACCTGGTGGACCACCACCTCGGCACCCAGGTGGAGGTGGTGACCCCCCGCGACCCGGCGATGCGGGGTGCGCAGGTCGCCCTGCGGCACCCCGCCGCGGGGCCGCTGTCGCGCGCGCTGCTCACCCGCGGGGTGATCGGGGACCACCGGCCACCGGACCTGCTGCGCTTCGGCTTCGCCCCGCTGTACGTGACACGGGTCGAGGTGGTGGAGGCCGTGGCGCAGCTGACGGAGCTGCTCGACACCGGGGCGTGGGATCACCCGGAGTTCCACCGCGAGCCCGTCGTGCCGTGAGCGACCCACGCCGTGGTCGGTGCGTGGGGCGTCCGGGCCATGGGCCCGTGGGCGTCGAACGCCGGCCGAACCCCCGCAGCAGGAGCGCAGCACATGGTCCCCGTCGTCGTGGCACACGCGGTGTCGACGCTGTTCATGGCCGGCATGATCTGGACGATCCAGGTCGTGCACTACCCGCTGTTCGCGGAGGTCGGCACCGACCGGTTCCCCGCCTACGAGGCCGCGCACTCGGCCCGGATCACCTGGGTGATCGTGCTGCCGTGGGCGGTGCAGGGGGTCACGACGCTGGCGTTGCTGCTGTCCTCACCGGCCGGGGTGCCCCGTGCGCTGGTGTGGGCGGCCGCCGTCCTCGCCGCCATCCCCGTGGTGGTCACGATCGTGTGGAGCGTCCCGGCACACGGCGCGCTCAGCGACGGCTTCGACGCCGCCGCCCATGCGCGGCTGGTGGGCACCAACTGGCTGCGCACGGCCGCCTGGACGCTGCACGGTGCGGTCGCCACCGCCCTGCTGGTGCTGAGCCTGCGGGTCCCGTGACCCCGTGACCCCGTGACCCCGTGACACGATCGCGGCGCCTGCCCGGTCCCCGGTGCCGGTCACACCAGCACGATCGAACGGCCCTCCGTCGCGCCGATCTGCGCCACGATGTCGTCGAGGACCTCGTCGGGTACCGCACTGTCGAGGCTCAGCGCCATGATCGCCTCGCCGCCCACCGCGCTGCGTCCGACCTGTGCCGCGGCGATGTTGACGCCGGCCGCACCGAAACCGGATCCGACCGCACCGATGATGCCGGGGCGGTCCTCGTAGCGGAAGAAGCACATGTGCTGGGTCGGTTCGACGTCGACGGGGGTGTTCCACACCTCGATCAGGCGCTCGCGGTCCCCCGGGAGCACGGTGCCCGCGACCCGGATCGGACGGCCGTCGCGACCCATCCCGGTGACCCGGAGCAGCGAGACGTAGTCCTCGGAGTGGCTGTCGGAGACCTCACGCACGTTCAGCCCGCGCTCCTCGGCCAGCAGCGGCGCGTTGACGAAGGTGACCGGCTCGGAGGACACCGGTGACAGCAGCCCCTTGAGCACCGACAGGCCCAGGGTCCGGCCGTCCGCCTCGGCGATGTCGCCGAGGTACTCGACCGTCACCTCGCCGCTCAGCCCGCTGGAGCTCAGCGCCGTCAACAGGCGCCCGAGCTCCTCCCCCAGGGGCAGGTAGGGCTTGAGCCGGTCATCGATCGGCCCACCCTGGACGTTGACCGCGGAGGGCACGAACTCGCCGCGCAGCGCGAGGTTGACGAAGTCGGCCACCTGGGTGCCGGCCTTGTCCTGCGCTTCGGCGGTGGAGGCACCGAGGTGGGGGGTCACGATCGCGTTGTCCAGCCCGAACAGGGGCGACTCGGTGGCGGGCTCGGTGGCGAACACGTCCACCGCCGCACCGGTGATCACGCCCTCGCGCAGCGCCTCGGCGAGGTCCTCCTCCACCACGATGCCACCGCGCGCGACGTTGACCAGCCGGGCCGTGGGCTTCATCAGCCGCAGCCGCTCGGCGTCGATCAACCCGAGCGTCTCCGCGTTCTTCGGCAGATGGATCGTGACGACGTCGGCGCGGGTGAGCACCTCCTCGACGGTGGGGACCAGTTCGACCCCGAGCCGCCCGGCCCGTTCGGGGGCGACGAAGGGGTCGTAGGCCACCAACCGCATCCCGAGCGCGTGGCACCGCTGCGCCACCAGCGTCCCGATCCGGCCCATGCCCAGCACCCCGAGGGTCTTGTCGTGGAGCTCCGTGCCGGTCCAGCGCCCCCGCTCCCAGCGGCCGTCGGTGAGCGCACGGTGGGCCTGCGGGATGTTCCGCGCCAGCGCCAGGATCAGCGCCACGGTGTGCTCCGCGGCCGAGATGATGTTCGACTGCGGCGCGTTGCACACGATCACGCCGGACTTGGTGGCGGCCTCCACGTCGACGTTGTCCAGCCCGACCCCGGCGCGCGCGACGACGCGGAGCTGGCTCGCCGCGGCGATGACGTCGGCGTCGATGGTGGTCTGCGACCGCACCACGATGCCGTGGTAGTCGCCGGCGATCGCCAGCAGCTCCTCCTTCGACAGCCCGGTACGGACGTCGACGTCGTGCTCGGCGGCCAGGGCGGCGACGCCGGCATCGGCCAGAGGGTCAGCGACCAGGATCCTCACGGTGTGCTCCAGGGGTGTCGGGGCGGGAGTCGGAAGGGGGACGATGGCTCGTCGGCGGTCGGGGCGAGGCTGCGGGGCGCGGCACCGGGGCGCGGGGCGACGGCAGGTCGCGGTGGCTGCCCGCAGCGGCGCCGAGCGGTCGGCGCGCACACGGAGAGGAGCCTAACCCTGCCGTGCGGGTGCACGGGCCAGCTGCCACGACCACCGGATCAGGGGCAGCTGCAGTGGCAGGCGCAGCACGGCGGCCGAGCGCGTGGACAGCCAGCCGGGCAGCGCCGACATGCCACCATCGACCACCGCCTGGACGTTGGCGACCCCGACCACGCACAGGGTCCCGGTCGCGACCCACCCGCCGAGGTGGCTGGTGGTCGGTCGCAGCAGCAGCGCCGCAGCGGTGCCCTCCGCCGCCGCCGCGGCGAGGTTCCACCCCCGCGGGCTGCCCGGCACCCACCCGGGGATCATCGCCTCGAAGGGGCGGGGCAGGGCGAGGTGGGCCACGGCCGCGACGCCGAACAGGCCGGCCAGGCCCAGGCGCGGCGGGTGCGACCCGACACGCGTCACCGCGGCTCCTGGGGGAGCTCGGCGACCTCCTCGGGCAGCTGGTTGATCAGCGTCGGCGTGGCACGGGCCACGTAGGCCAGGACGTGGGCCTCGGCTGCCGGTGGCCACCCCTGCTCCCGCACCGCCGCGGCCATCAGCTCCGCCCACCGCAACGCCGCCTCGGGTGTGACCGGGAAGGGGGCGTGACGCATCCGCAGCCGGGGATGACCCCGCTCCTGGCCGTAGACCGGGCCCCCGCCCCAGTACTGCGCGAAGAACAGCGCGAGGTGGTGCTTGCCCGGCTCGAGATCCTCGGGGTACATCGGTCGCAGCAGGGGGTCCTCGGCGACGCGCGCGTAGAAGGCCTCCACCAGGGCGCTGAAGGCCGGCAGCCCGCCGACGGCGTCATGGACCTCGTGCGGCTCGAGCTCGGGAGGATCATCGTGTGGCGTCGGCATCACAGAGCTCGTTCGTAGTAGGCGACGTCGAGGTACCGGCCGAACTTGTGGCCCGCCTCGGTCAGGGTGCCGCGCAGGTCGAACCCGTGCCGACGGTGGAAGGCCTCCGAGCCCGAGTTGGGCAGCGCGATCACGGCGTAGGCGCGGTGGAAGGCCTCGTCCTCCTCCAGGCGTGCGAGCAGGGCGGCGTACAGCGCGCCACCCACGCCCGCCCCCGTGGCGTCGGGAGCGACGTAGACGCTCAGCTCGACGGAGCGGTCGTAGGCCGGCTTCGGCCGGAAGGGTTGGGTCTCGACGAACCCCGACACCGCGCCCTCCACCTCGGCGACCAGCAGGTGGTGGGGCCCGGCGCCGACGTTGCGCTCGTAGCGCTCCTGCCACTCACGAGGGGTCCGCACCTCGGTGTTGAAGGTGATGGTGGTGCGCAGCACGTAGTGGGTGTAGATCGCCGCGACCGCGGGCAGGTCCGCGATCGTGGCGTCGCGCACACGGGGGGTGGGGCCGGTGTCGCGATCCTGGAGAGGCAGCATGTCGCGACGGTAGCGCCGAGCCGGTGGCCGCCGCAGTCGGGCCGGGGCGCCCGCCCCGTCAGGTCCGCAGGGTCGCGTCGAAGCGTCGGATCGCGACGTGCAACCCCGCCGCACCGAGCACGACGAGCACCGCCGCGTGCGCCAGCAGCGTCCAGGACAGGACCCCCAGCATCACCCCCCGGACCACCTCGACACCGTGGTAGAGGGGCGAGAGGAACACCACCCACCGCACGCTCTCGGGGTAGACCTCCAGGGGGAAGAAGGTCGCGGAGAACAGCAGCATCGGCAACAGGACGAGCTGCACCAGGTCGAAGTCCTGCCAGGAGCGCATGACGCTGGTGGCCGCGAGTCCCAGACCCGCGAAGGTGAACCCGATCAGCGTCGCCGCGGGCAGCGCCAGCAGGGCCCAGGGCGAGACCACCAACCCCGCGAGCCAGGCCACCAGCAGGAACCCCACGGCGTACACGCTGCCGCGCAGCAGCGCCCAGCTCAGCTCACCGACGGCGACATCGCGGGGGGTCATCGGCGTGGCGAGGATCGCGTCGTAGACCCGTCCCCACTTGAGCTTCGCGAAGACGTTGAAGGTGGACTCGTAGGCGCCACCGTTCATGGCGGAGACGGCGAGCAGCGCCGGCGCGACGAACACCCCGTAGGCCACGGGTCGACCATCGGGCCCGGCCACCTCACCGACCAGCGCCGCGACGCCCACCCCCATGGCGAAGAGGTAGAAGACGGGCTCGAACAACCCGGAGACGAAGATCATCCAGGCGCGCCGGTTGGCCATGGCGTTGCGCTCGACCAGCCGCACGGCGCGTCCGAGCAGACGCGGCGGGGTCGTGCGCAGCGCCAGCACCTGGCTGCGGTAGGGCGCGAGCGTGCTCATGGCCGCAACCGCCGGTCGAAGGTCCAGGCACCGACGCCCACCCCGGCCACCAGCAGCAGCAGCACCACGGCGAGGTGGAGCTGCCAGGCCATCGCCGGCGGCACATCGAGCGCCAGCGCGCGCGTGAGCTCCACCCCGTGCCACAGCGGCAGCACGCGGGCCACGGCCGCAGCCGCGGGCGGCAGCTGCTCCACGGGGAAGAAGGTGCCCGAGAACAGGAACAGCGGCACCACCACGAACCGGTTCAGCCCTGCCAGGAACTGGTCGGAGGTCAACAGGACCACCCCGGCGCTCAGGGCCGCGCAGAAGGCCACACCGGTCAGCACCGCCGGCAGCAGCGCGAGCAGCCCGCGGGGCAGCGGCACCGCCCCGAAGGCCGCGGCCACCACCACGAAGACGGTGCCGATCACCCCGATGCGGATGGTGGCCCACAGCAGGTTGCCGAGGTGGAGATCGCGTGGCCGCACGGGGCTGGAGACGGCGGTGTGGTAGGTGCGCACCCACCGCGTCCCGGCGATGACCGGGAAGGTCCCGTCGGCGGCGCCCGCCTGCATCGCGGAGGCCGCCAGCAGACCCGGGGTCAGCCACGCGAGGTAGCCGACCTCGCCGATCGCCCCACCACGGTCGGCGTCGACGAGCTGCCCCAGCCCCAGCCCCATCGCCGCCAGGAACAGCACGGGCGTGGCCACGGCACCGATGGTGGTGCCGCGCCAGGTGTGCCGGTAGGCGCGGGCGTGGCCCTCCAGCACGCGCAGGGGGATGGGCGTGGACATCACTCGACCAGCTGGCGGCCGGTGAGCCGCAGGAAGACGTCCTCGAGGCTGGACCGGCGCGTGAGCACGGCGGTGGGTTCCAGGCCCCGCTCGTGGGCTTCGCGCACCAGTGCGTCACCGTCGTCGGTGTAGACCAGCGTGCGGTCGGGCAGCACCTCCACACGGTGACCGGTGGGTGCGAGCAGCGCCGCGACGTCCACCTCGCTGTCGGGTGCGAAGCGCAGCTCCACCACCTCGCGGGTGGCGTGCTCGAGGATCAGGCGGCTCGGTGCGCCCTCGGCGACGATGCGGCCGTGGTCCATCACCACCAGCCGGTCGCACAGCTGCTCCGCCTCGTCCATGTAGTGGGTGGTGAGCAACAGGGTGATGCCGCGCTGCTTGAGGCGGAACAGCCGATCCCACAGCACGTGACGGGCCTGTGGATCCAGGCCGGTGGTCGGCTCGTCGAGCAGCATCACCTCGGGATCGTTGATCAGCGCCCGCGCGATGACCACGCGGCGCTTCATGCCGCCCGACAGCGGGTCCACCTGCGCCCCGCGGCGCTCGCTGAGCTGGACGAACTCCAGCAGTTCGTCGATCCGGTCGCGGATCACGGCGCGCGGCAGGTCGAAGTAGCGCCCGTAGATCGCGAGGTTCTCCGCGACGGTGAGCTCCTGATCGAGGGCGTCCTCCTGGGGCACCACCCCGAGCCGTGCGCGCAACTGTGCGCCGTCGACGTCCGGGTCCAGCCCGAGCACCCGCAGGTGACCTGCGGTGACCGGCGAGACGGCCCCGATCATGCGCATCGCGGAGGTCTTGCCCGCACCGTTGGGGCCGAGGAACCCGAAGGCCTCGCCGGGCGCCACCTCGACGTCGATGCCATCGACGGCGGTGAAGGCGCCGAAGCGCTTGGTGAGGCCCCGGGCCTCGACGACCGGCGCCATCTAGTAGAGGCCGGCGGGGCGGAAGCGCTGATCGTGGGCGCGGATGGCGTAGCGGTCGGTCATGCCCGAAACGTAGTCCACCGCCGCACGCAGGTCGGACGAGTCGGGCAGCCGGTAGGTGCCGGGGATCTCCTCGGGGTGGGCCTCGAACCAGCCCACGAGGTCGCGGATCACCCTGACCCCACGCGCGCTCTGTGCACGCGCTTCGGGGCGCAGGTAGACGTGATCGAACATCCACCTGCGCAGCTCGTGCATCGCCGCGAGGTCGTCGTCACGCATCGTGACCTGTCCGGCGTCGACCGAGGCATCGACGACCATGGTGATCATCGTCTCGATCCAGCGGCGTCCGGGTGGGCCGAACCGCTCGACGAGGTGGTGGGGCAGCTCCGCCGGATCGAGGACGCCCGCGCGCCGCGCATCCTGGGCGTCGTGGGCCAGGTAGGCGATGCGGTCGGCGAACCGGCACACCATCCCCTCGGCGGTGAAGGGGGGCGGGTCGTTGCGCCAGCTCGACTGGCTGATGCCGTCACGTACCTCGGGTGTGAGGTTCAGCGGCTCGAGCACCTCGACGATCCGTACCCCGTGGATCGCGTGCTGCCAGCCCTCGGGCAGCAGCGGGGACAGGGCGTCCTCGCCGGTGTGGCCGAAGGGGGCGTGGCCGATGTCATGGGCCAGACAGATCGCCTCGGTCAGGGCCTCGTTCAGCGCCAGCGCGTTGGCGATCGAGCGGCCAACCTGTGCGACCTGGAGGGTGTGACTGAGCCGGGTGACGAAGTGGTCGCCATCGGGGTTGAGGAACACCTGGGTCTTGTGCTTGAGCCGACGGAAGGCCTTGGCGTGGAGGATGCGGTCCCGGTCGCGCTCGAAGGCGGTGCGGTAGGGGTCCTCGGGCTCGGCGACGTCGCGGGGCCGCGCCTCGGCGGCACGGGTGGCGAGCATCGACAGGGTCGCACGCTCCTCCTGTTCGCGGACCTGGCGGGTCCGGCGCCGCAGGCCGGGCACCGCCGGGTCGGGTGCGGTCGGGTCGGGTGCGGTCGGGTCGGGCGCCGCCGGGTCGGGTGCGGTCGGGTCGGGCGCGTGCTCCGAGACCGCCGCTGGATCCGGTGCCACGGCCGTGCCTCCCCTCGGATCGCTGTGCTCACCCCGTGGGTGTACCCCATCGGGGGTGACGCGTCGCGGACTGTCCCCGGCTGCAGCGCTCGGCCAGGAGCCAGGCCACGACCCACACCAGATCCCCGGGCAGATCACCGGCACGCGGCTCGAGATCGTGGACCGGCCGGGTGAGCAGGCGCTGGGTGGCCGTGAGGACCTCACGGTCGTCGGCGTCGCGCACCGACCAGCGCCGGCGCCACCAGCGCCGACCCACCGGCTCGATCCGGTGACGGTCACCTGCCACCTCGAGGTCGAAGCGCTCACCGAGCGAGGCGGTGCGCGTGACCACGCCCCGCTCCGTACCCGCGGCGTCCAGCACCCACCACTGACCGGAGGCCGGCGGCTGCAGCACCCGACGCGTCCATCCGTCCAGGTGGCGGATCGTCCCGCCGGTGTGGTCCGTCGCCACCTCGAGGTCGCAGACACGTCGGCCGTCGTGGACGACCACCGTCATGCGCGGTGGACCCGATTCACGGTGCAGTTCCAGGGCGGTGGCCCGGGCGGGCCGCAGGCGAGGCCTCACCCGTCGCTGGTCCGCGGTTCGGGCCGGCCGGGCTGTCCGTCGAAGGCATGTCCGCGCTTGGGTACCAGCACGCTGCGGGTGAACTCGCACACGATCACGCCGTCCTGGTTGTAGCCGATGGTGCGGACCATGACGATGCCACGGTCGGGCTTGGAGCGCGAGGCGCGGACCTCGAGCACCTCGGTCTCCGAGTAGATCGTGTCGCCGTGGAAGGTCGGGTTGGCGTGCTTGAGCGAGGTGATCTCCAGGTTGGCGATCGCCCGGCCGGAGACGTCCGGCACGGACTGGCCGAGCACGATCGAGTACACCAGGTTGCCGACGACCATCGCCTTGCCGTGGGAGGTCGCGGCCGCTGCGTAGTTGTCGTCGGAGTGCAGGGGGTGCTGGTTCATGGTGATCGCACAGAACAGGATGTCCTCGGCCTGCGTGATCGTCTTGCCGGGCCAGTGCTTGTAGACGTCCCCCACCTCGAAGTCGTCGAAGAAGCGGCCGAAGTCGGCGGTCGGCATGGTGGTCCCTCCTGCTGCACCCACACGACCCCACGCCAGGTGCGCCGGGTCCGGTTGGACATCGTTGCGGGGCGGCCGGGCGCAGCGCAAGCTGGCCCGGACACGGACGGACCCCCGTACAGCGCGACCCCGCCGGGTCGCCGGCTCGACTCAGCGGCCGGAGGCGGCCTCGGGCGGTTGGATGTCGACGATGACGCGCCCGGTGACATCCCGCGGTTCGAGCCAGCGCAGCAGGGCCTCCTGCTCGCCGTCGAGGACCTCCTGGGGGGCCTCCGCCGCCAGGCGGGCACACCAGGAGAACCTGCCGGGTTCCACCGTGGCGCCGCGTTCGCGGACGCACACCCGCCGCGGCTCGGTGGGCCCCTCGGTGTCCTCCACCAGGGCGATGACGGCCACGGTCTCCTCGGCCACGGGGCCGAGCACGGTGTACACCGTCGCCGCCGAGGCCGCGCCGAAGACGATGCCGAGCAGCACCAGCCCCACGGTGACCGCCGTGCGGCGCACCGTCTCACGTCCGCTGCGCGCGATCCAGCGCCGGACGCCCCACGCCACGAGCAGCGCGACGAGCGCAGCGATGACCACCCTGATCGGCACGTGTACCCCGCCTTCGCAGCAGCCCGCGCGTGGACCGCCGAGCGCCACGGTAGAGCCGCAGCAGCGGCGCTGTCGCCACCTCGCCGCAGACGCACCGGCCGCGCCACGACCGGTGCACGCGGGCGCGGGTTCGTGGCCACTGCGCTGCGCCGCCTACCGTGACGAGCCGACCGGCCCGCCCTCGAGCCGCGCGGTGCCGGTCCCGCACCCACCCTGGGAGGCCCGGCCGATGCGTAGCCCCAAGGACGTCTTCAAGCCGCTGGCGATCGGCGCACCGGCACCGGTGCGCGAGGTGCCGCGCAGACCCTCGCGCATGATCCACTTCTTCGACCCGTCCAACGAGAAGATGGTCGCCAAGGTGCCGGACATGGCGGCCAAGGTGGACGTGCTGCTGGGCAACCTCGAGGACGCGATCCCGATCGAGCGCAAGGAGGCGGCACGCCAGGGGCTGGTCGAGGTCGGCCGCACCGTGGACATGGGGGCCACCCAGCTGTGGGTGCGGGTCAACGCCCTCGACTCTCCCTGGGTCCTCGACGACCTGATCACCCTGGTCACCGAGATCGGTGACGCCCTGGACGTGATCATGCTCCCGAAGGTCGAGGGTGCGGAGGACATCCACTACGCCGACCGCCTGCTCGCCCAGCTCGAGGCGCGGGCCGGGCTCAGCGAACCGATCCTGCTCCATGCGCTGCTGGAGACCGCACGTGGGGTGGCCAACGTGGAGGAGATCTGCCTGGCGTCCCCGCGCATGCAGGGGTTGTCGCTGGGCCCCGCTGACCTCGCGGCCGACCGCCGGATGAAGACCACCCGGGTCGGCGGCGGCCACCCCGGCTACCTGGTGCGCCAGGACCCGCCGGAGGGCGACATCGAGGCACCCCGCGCCACCGCCCAGCAGGACCTGTGGCACTACACGATCGCACGGATGGTCGACGCCTGCGGGATGGCGGGGATCCTGCCCTACTACGGCCCCTTCGGCGACATCAAGGACGTGGTGGCCTGCGAGGACCAGTTCCGCAACGCCTACCTGCTGGGCTGCGTCGGGGCGTGGAGCCTGCACCCGGTCCAGATCGACATCGCCAAGCGGGTCTTCTCTCCCGAACCCGGTGAGGTGGCCTGGGCCAGGCGGGTCGTGGAGGAGATGGGCGACGGCTCCGGCGCGGTCATGATCGACGGCAAGATGCAGGACGATGCCACCTACAAGCAGTGCCTGGTGGTGCTGGACCTCGCCCGTTCCCTGGCGGAACGCGACCCCGAACTCGCGGAGGTGTACGAGCTGTGAGCATCCCGAGCCACGAGCTGACCCGTCCCCGCCGCACGGTGCTCTACCTGCCCGGCTCCAACGACCGGGCCCTGGAGAAGTCGCGGACGCTGGACGCCGACGGACTCATCCTGGACCTCGAGGACGCCGTCGCGCCCGATGCGAAGGCCGCCGCCCGCGAGCAGGTCGCCGCTGCGGTCGCCGCGGGAGGCTTCGGGCATCGCGAGGTCCTGGTGCGTGTCAACGGTCTGGAGACCGGATGGTTCACCGAGGACCTGGCTGCCCTGGCAGCCGCCCCGCCCGACGGGATCCTCGTGCCCAAGGTGTCCACGGTCACGGACGTGCACGCGGTCGAAGCCGCGCTCGACCGCGCCCGGATCGCGGCCGAGGTCCCGCTGTGGGCGATGCTCGAGACCCCCCGCGCGGTGCTGGATGCCGGCGAGCTGGTCCACGCCTCCGAGCGCCTGATCGGCTTCGTGCTCGGCACCAACGACCTCGCCAAGGAACTGCACGCCGCCCACGTCCCCGGGCGTGCGCCCCTGTTGCCGTCGCTGGCCTGGTGCCTGCTCGCCGTACGCGACGCGGGCAGGATCGCCATCGACGGGGTGTACAACGACCTCGACGACACCGAGGGCTTCGACGCGGAGTGCCGCCAGGCCCGTGAGCTCGGCTTCGACGGCAAGACCGTCATCCACCCCCGGCAGCTCGCGCCCTGCAACAGCGCCTTCACGCCGACCGAGGAGGAGGTGGCCGCCGCGCGCGAGATCATCGCCGCCTTCGAGGCGGCTGAGGCCGAAGGCCGGGCCGTCGTCACGGTCCGCGGCAGGCTCATCGAAGCCCTCCACGTGCAGCAGGCGCAGCTGACCCTCTCCCGCTTCGATGCGATCGCCGCACGGCAGGGGTGAGCCGGTCGGGGCGCGGCGCTCAGGACGGCTCGGCCGCCTCGAGCACCGCCAGGACCTCGCCCCCGGCCCCGATCGCCACGATCTCGGTGGCCGTCACCTCACCCTCGAGGACGGTCGCATGGACCCGGTGCCAGCCGACCAGCTCCACGGTCGCCTCCCGCACACCCTCCTCCGCCGTGGTCAGGCGCACGGAGTCCGCGCCCAGGGGCGCGGAGCCGACCAGCACCGTCACCGCAGGGCGGCCGGTCACCCGGTCCTCGAGGACCCGCCGCTCGACCGTCAGCTGCCCGGGCCACGGCGCACCCGACAGCTGCACGTCATCGTCCCCCGGGGCCACACGGAAGACCGGCGTGCGCAGCCCCGGAACGACCTCGACCTCGAAGCGCTGGCCCGTGGACGTCGTGGCGCCGCCGACGGTCCTCGGCACCACGGCGATGACCACGAGGAGGAGGACCAGCAGCGCCACGATCGTGCTCACGACGATCGCGCGTCGACGCGGTGAGGGCGGGTCGAGACCCGGGATCGCTCGCGGCTGATCGCCGTCGCTCTCACCTGCGGTCAGGATGCCTCCTCGCGCGACGCCTTGCTGCCATCATCCTCGGTGTGCGGTTCCTCGGCAACCTCGGCGACCACCTCCTCGATGGAGTCGCTGAAGGCCGTGTCGCGCACCGCCCTGGCCTGGTCGACGGGTCCGGTGCGCTGCCACCGCTGGGCGAGGGCGCGCAGGAAGGCGTCGGCTTCCGCTGGTGCGGGTGCCCCACCGCCGAGCCGGGCGGGGACCCACCACGCGCCCTGCGGCGTGCCGTCCGGGTAGCTGCGCTGGACCTCGTCGAGCATCGTCGCCATGCGGTCACGGAGCGCGGCGGTCAGGGCCTCGACATCGTCGCCGGGCCGCGGTTGCACGGGCGGCCCGTAGCGCACCGTCACGGGCAGCCGCCATGCGGGACGGGGACGCCGCCCGACCGTGTGGAAGCGGTGGGAACCCCAGGACACGGCGGGGACCACGGGGACGCCCGCCGCTGCCGCCATGCGGATGGCACCGGGCTTGAAGGGCAGCAGTTCCAGGGAGGGGGAGATGGTCTGCTCGGGCAGGACGAGCACCAGCTCGCCACGCTCGAGCGCAGCGACGGCGTCCCGGAGCGCGGAGGTGCCGGAGCCACGGTGCACGGGGATGTGCTCCGCCCGGCGCATGAACCACCCGAAGCCCCGTGCCCGGAACAGCGAGGCCTTGGCGAGGATGCGCACCGGCCGGCCCCACCGCAGGTACGGGAGCCAGCCGGTGGTGAAGAAGTCCCAGAAGGAGGTGTGGTTCGCGGCGATCACCACACCACCGTGCCGCGGCAGATGTTCGCCGCCCTCGACACGGACATGCCACCGCTGCAGCCGCATCACCATGAAGGCGACCCAGGCCGCGAACCGGTAGGCGAGGCTCGCGCGCGGGTCACCACCCGGCGCGGGGCCCCCATCACCTCGACGAACCATCCTGTCCTCCCGGGCGTGGCCGCGGATCCCGGCCCGGACCGCGCGCATCATGGCGTGCGCGCACGCGTTCGTCCAACGCACGGCCCACCGGGGCCGGACCAGCGCACGGCCACCGCAGGCAACCCGGGCGCCGTCACGGTGGTGGTGCACCACCACCCAGCCGGGCCGGCACCCACCACGCACCTGCCGGCGCACCGTCGGGGTACCGGCGTTGCAGCCCGTGCAACAGCTGCCGCGTGACCGCCTCGAGCCGCTCGGTCACGGCCACGACGTCGTCATCGGGCGCCACCTCCAGCGGTGGAGCGAAGGCCACCTCGACGGGGATGGCCCACGCCCGGCGCAGATCGGTGGGGTGACCGGTGGTGACCAGCCGGTGGCTGCCCCAGCTCGCGCTCGGCACGAGCGGGACCCCCGCCTGTTGCGCCATCCGCGCCGCGCCGGTGCGCATCGGCAGGACCTCGAAGGCGGTGGAGATGCCGGCCTCGGGGGCGACCAGGACCAGCCCTCCCCCACGCAGCACCTCGACGGCTTTCTCGAGCGAGGCCGCCCGCGCCGCGCGGTCCTCCCGCACCACGGGCACGGCGGACGCGAGCTGCACGATCCACCGGAACCGCCACCGCTGCCACAGGTCGGCCCGGGCGAGGACGTGGACCGGCCGGTGCAGCCGCCGGTAGATGTCGTAGGCGGTCACGACGAAGTCGACGTTGCTGGTGTGGCTGAAGGTGATGACCGCCCCACCCCGGGCTGGGACGTGCTCGAGCCCCTCGGTCCGCACCCGCCACCGGATGAGCCGGACGAAGCCGAGGACCAGCCAGGCGATCAACCGGAAGCCGAGGCTCGGGCGATCGGGGTGGGGCGGGCGGCCGCCGGGGCCCGGCGGGTCGCGGCGCGGCGGGGCGGAGCCGCTCATCGTGCGGTGGGGTCGGACCAGCCCCGGGCGCGCTGCTGGTGGTCGCGCAGGACCTCGTCGTGGGGCGGTGCCAAGCCACCGAGCCGGGCCGGTACCCAGCCTGCGCCGGCCGGCGCGCCGTCGGGGTAGTGCTCCTGGACGTCGTGGAGGAGGCGCTCGAGACGGGCTGCGAGCTCGGAGGTCGCCGCGACGGGATCATCCTCGGCGGCCACCTCGAGGGGGGGACCGAACCGCACCGTGACGGGCAGCCGGCGCGGGAGCCGCAGGGGCGCCCCCTTGGTCAGGGCACGGTGCGTACCCCACCCTGCCACCGGGACCACGGGGACCCCGGCCTGCTGGGCCATGCGCACCGCCCCCGTGCGCAGCGGCAGGAGCTCGAGGGACCGGGAGATCGTCTGCTCGGGGGCCACCGCGACCAGGTCACCCTCCGCCAGCGCCGCGGACGCGGCGGTGAAGGCCTGGCTGCGTGCCGCCGCCGAGGCACGGTCCACGGGGATCGCCCCGGCCCAGCGCACGACCCAGCCCACCTTGCGGCTGGACCAGATCTCCCGCTTGGCCAGGAAGCGCAGAGGCCGGCGGAGGAGCCGCACCACCGGCCAGCCCACCATGACGAAGTCCAGGTAGCTGTGGTGGTTGAAGACCAGTACGGCGCCACCGTCCCGGGGCACGTGGCGCAACCCCTGCACGTCGATACGCCAGCGCAGCACACGCACGAAGGCGACCACCAGGGCCGCGATCAACCGCCAGCGCCAGTTCACCCGTCCTCCTCACGACGCGGTGAGGGTAGACGCCGTGGCGCGGGCACCGACCGGCTGGCACGGCCGTACCGACCGGCTGGGACGGCCGCGCCGGCCCGAGGGTCGAGCGCACCCCGGCGCGCGCACCGCATCAGCCCTCGAGCAGGCCGTCGACCGCATCGAGCAGGCGGTCGACGTTGCCGTGGCTGGCGCCCTCGCCCATCAGCCCGACCCGCCAGGCACGCCCGGCGAAGGGTCCGAGTCCCCCACCCACCTCGATGTGGTGCTCCTCGAGCAGCCGCCGGCGCAGCGCCGCCTCATCGACCCCCTCCGGCCAGGCGAGGGTGGTCAGCTGCGGGAGCCGGTGGCCGGGTTCGGCGAGCAACTCGGTGTCGCGGTCCTGGATGTGATCCTGGAACAGCGCCCCGACCTCGGCGTGACGTGCCCAGCGCGTCTCGAGACCCTCCGCCAACACCCGGCGCAACCCCTCGTGCAACCCCAGCAGGCTGGAGATCGGTGCCGTGTGGTGGTAGGCGCGCTCGGCACCCCAGTAGCGACGGATCGCGGCGACGTCGAGGTACCAGGAGCGCACCGGGGTGGTGCGCTCGGCCACCACCGCTTCGGCCTTGGGGCTGAAGGTGATCGGCGCGAGGCCCGGCGGGACCGACAGGCACTTCTGGGTGCCGGAGTAGACGATGTCGAGGTGCCAGGCGTCCACCTCCACGGGCACGCCGGCCAGCCCCGTCACGGTGTCGACCAGCAACAGCGTCGGCGAGTCGGCCAGCAGCGCGCCGATCTCCTCGAGCGGCTGGTGGACACCCGTGGAGGTCTCCGCGTGGACCAGCGCGACGGCCCGCGCACCCGGGTACGCGCGGACGGCATCGGCGACCTGTTCGGGGGGGATGGCCCGGCCCCACGGCTGCTCGAGGGGCACCACCTCGGCGCCCGCGCGGCGGGCGGTGTCGGCGATCCGTCCGCCGAAGACCCCGTTGACGCCCACGATCATGGTGTCGCCAGGCTCCACGATGTTGACGACCGCGGTCTCCATGCCGGCACTGCCCGTGCCGGACACGGCGTAGGTCAGCCGGTTGTCGGTGCGCAAGACCTGGCGCAGCATCGCGGCGAGTTGGTCGGTCACCTCCAGGAACCACGGGTCGAGGTGGCCGATCATGCCGCGGGCCTGGGCCGCGAGTACCTCGGGGTGCACCGGCGAGGGCCCCGGGCCGAGCAGCAGCCGCTCGGGCGGTTCGGCCGGCGAGGTCAGGGGCAGCGAGGTGTCACCGGTCGCGGTGGTCTGCGACGCGCTGCCGGCCGCGGTGGTCTGCGACGCGCTGCCGGTGGCGGTGGTCTGCGACGCGCTGCCGGTGGCGGCTCGGGCGGGGTGTGCATCCACGATCGTGGCCTTCTCCGGGTGCCGGTGTCGAGCCTCGGCGGCAGCGCGCCGCCTGGGAGGCGATCGACCGCGTTGCTGCCACGCTACCGGTCACCGCGGCCCGCACCCGGTCCTGGAGCGCTGTGCCCACCTGTGAGACGGCTCGTCCCGGCCCCGTCACGAGGCGACGGCTGCCCGACTGACCACCAGGTACGCCCCGACCACCAGCAGCAGTGCGCCGAGCAGCCGGATCGGATCGAGGGGGATGGTACGCCCCAGCACCCCGGAGGACTCCAGCGCGAACCCGACGGCCAGCTGCACACCGGTCACCACCGCCAGCGTCGATGCGAGACCCAGGCCCGCCACCGCCACGGCGATCCCCGTGACCAGCAGGAGCCCGGCGACGCCGCCGAGCAGGACCCAGGGGATCTCGCGCACGACCGCGAACTGGAAACCCAGCCGGGGACTGAGCAGCAGGAGCAGGACACCGACCACCAGACCACCGACGTGGACCCACGTCGATGCCACCAGGGGGTTGAGCCGTTCGCCGGCCGCACCGATGATGGCGGACTGCACGGCGATGAGGCAGCCGGCGAAGATGGCGGCGGGCAGCGCGAGGGTCACGGCGGCTCCAGAGGGTGCGATCGGTCGAGCGGTGACGGTCCGGCGGTCGCCGCCACCCGGTGCGGGTTCAGCCTGCCAGGGGCTCGAGCCGGGCGGTGAAATGCCGCAACCACCTCGGCTGCTCGACGATGCGGTAGCCGGGGATGCGATCTCGGTGCGCGGCGACGGCGGCGATGACCTCCCCCACGTAGTCGACGTGGGACTGGGTGTAGGTGCGCCGTGGCAGCGCGAGCCGGACCAGCTCGTGGGGTGCCACCTGGTCGGGAGCCCCGTCGGCGCCGGGCCGGCCGAACATCAGGGTGCCGATCTCCACCCCTCTGACACCGCCTTCGAGGTAGAGCGCACAGGCCAGGGCCTGCGCCGGCAGCGCCGACTGGGGCAGGTGGGTCAGCAGCGCACCCGCGTCGAGGTAGACGGCGTGGCCGCCCGGTGGTCGCACCGTGGGAACCCCGGCCTCCCACGCCTTCTCCGCGAGGTAGGCCGCGGTGCGGACCCGGTAGCGCAGGTAGTCGGGGTCGGTCACCTCCCGCAGGCCGACCGCCAGCGCGTCGAGGTCGCGACCGGCCAGTCCACCGTAGGTCGGGAACCCCTCGGTCAGGATCAGGTCGTCCCGGCAGCGCGCCGCCACCTCGGCGTCGTTGAGGGCGAGGAGCCCGCCGATGTTGGCCAGGCCGTCCTTCTTCAGGCTGATGGTGCAGCCGTCGGCCAGCCGGAAGGCCTCCTCGGCGATCTCGCGGGGGGTGCGCTCCTGCTGACCGGCCTCGCGCTCGTGGACGAACCACGCGTTCTCCGCGAACCGGCAGGCGTCGAGGATCAGGGGGGTGTCGAAGCGGTCGCACAGCGCCCGCACGCCGCGCAGGTTCTCCAGGCTGACGGGCTGGCCGCCACCGGAGTTGTTGGTGATGGTGACCAGGACCAGCGGGACACGGTCGCCCTCCGCAGCCAGGGTGCGTTCGAGGGCGTCGAGGTCGATGTTGCCCTTGAAGGGGGCATCGAGCTGCAGATCGCGCCCCTCGGGGCAGACCATGTCGCGCGCCTCGGCGCCCTGGAACTCCACGTTGGCGCGGGTGGTGTCGAAGTGGGTGTTGTTGGGGACCACGTCGCCGGCGCTGACCATCGCACCGAAGAGGATGCGTTCCGCCGCGCGGCCCTGGTGGGTCGGGATGATGTGCGCGAAGCCCGTGAGCTCGCTGACCACGGCGTGGAACCGGTCGAAGGAGCGGGCGCCGGCGTAGGACTCGTCGCCGCGCATGATCGCCGCCCACTGCTCCGAGGACATCGCGCCGGTACCCGAGTCGGTCAGCAGGTCGATCAGCACGTCATCGGCGTGGAGGGCGAACAGGTTGTAGCCGGCGGCGGCCAGCGCCTGCTCGCGCTCCGCGCGGGTGGTGAAGCGCAGGGGCTCCACCGCCTTGATGCGGAAGGGCTCGATGATGGTGTGCTCGGGCATGGCGCGACGGCCTCCGTGGGGGTCGTCGGAGGCTAACCGTGGCGGTGGACGGGAAGCGTGGCTGTGACCTGCAGGTGCGCGCCGGTGCAGACCAGCGCAGCGGCGCGCAGCGGGATGGTGCGCGGATCAGCGCAGCGAAACGACCGTTCCCAGGTCAGGGCGCTGCGAACCTCCACCGATGACGCGGATCAGCGCAGCCCAGGCAGGCCGCCGGCACGTGCCTCAGAAGCAGGCTGCCGCCAACCACGGGTAGGGGTTGACCGCGCTACCACCCCCGGGGTGGCGCTC
>JAWLFQ010000021.1:0-3686 GCA_041685505.1 Nitriliruptoraceae bacterium | reverse complement strand
GCGTTGCCGGTGTTGCCGTTGTAGGCGATGTGGTCACCGGCCTGCACCCGGGTCCCGACGGCGCCCGCAGCCGCGTAGCCCTGGAGGTGGGTGTAGAAGTAGGTACTGCCGTCGTCCCCGCGCAGGTACAGCGAGATGCCACCGAGCCGACTGTTGGAGTGCCGGGCGATCACGCCGTCGGTGAAGGCGTAGACGGGTGTGCCCATCGGCCCCATGATGTCGGTGCCCTGGTGGCGACGACCGCCGGACCGCGGGAAGCCCCACGAGTCGATGAAGTGGGTGACGCTGCGGTCCAGTGGGCAGGCGTAGGTGCCGCGCTGCGACCCCCGGTCGATGGTGCGCTGGCGCGCGGCGATGGCTTCCAGGCTGGCGACCTGGGTGCGAGCACCGTCGAGCTCGGCTTCTAGTGCGATCCGGTCGGCTTCGAGCTGCTCGGTGAGCTGCTGGAGGTCCGCACGCTGCTGGTCGGCCAGTGCGGTGGCCTGGTCCAGCGCGGTGCGCACCGCCGTGGCCTCCTCGAGCCCGGCGGTGTCGCGTTGCTGCACGAGGTCGGCCAGCGCGACCCGCTCGAGCGCGTACTGCGGATCCTCCGCGGCGAGCAGCAACTCGAGCTGTGGTGTGGCCCCGTGGATGAAGACCGCACGGGCGCGCTCCACGAGCCCGCGCTCGATCCTCGCCGCCTCCTCCTCGAGCTCCGTAGCCCGCTCGTCGAGATGTGCGAGCTCCTCGCGCGCGAGCTCCACCTGCGCCCAGGTGGACTCGTAGCGGGCGGTGAGCTCGGCCAGCTCGTCCTCCAGCCCGCTGACCCGCTCGCGGGCACCGTCCAGCTCCCGGGCCGAGGCAGGGACGTCGAGGTGCCACGGGACGACCAGCGCGACGAGCAGCAGCGCAGCGACGAGCACGGTGGTGGACCGCGGAGCGTGGGCGGAAGGGAACACAGCACGACCTCGTGGACGGCGACGCCGGCTGGGCGTCGCGTGACCGGCAGCGACGCTGGCTGGGCGTCGCGTGACCGACGGCGACGCTGCCATGGCGTCGCGTGACCGACGGCGACGCTGCCATGGCGTCGCGCTGCCGGCAGCTGCAGGGGTGGGGGTGTCCGTCGCAGGCGCGGAGGGGACGTCGAGCGCCTGCGAGCGGCCACGCCGGGCGGGGTGGGGGCGCTGTGCGGATGCCGGGGCGCCGTTGTCGGCGGGCATGGTGCCCGGCCGGCGGCGTCGACGCGAACCCGACGGTTGCCGGCCGGCACCGCACCGCGGTGACCGACCTGCGGGACGTCCCCTAGAAGCAGGCGGCCGCCAACCACGGGTAGGGGTTGATGGCGGAGCCGCCGCCGGGGTGCAGCTCGAAGTGCACGTGCGGCGCGGAGCGGTCGGCGTTGCCGGTCGAGCCGTTGCGCCCGACGGGTTCGCCCGCGGTGACGCGCGCGCCCACCCTCGCGCTGGGGTCGATCGAGTCGAGGTGGGCGTAGTAGTAGACGTTGCCGTCCTCACCGCGCAGGTACAGGCCGATACCCCCGAGCCGGGAGCGGGAGTGCCGTTGGATGACGCCGGAGGTGATCGCGTACACCGGTGCGCGGTAGGCGGCGAACACGTCGGTGCCGCGATGGCGCCGCCCGCCGCTGCGCGGTGCGCCCCAGGTGTCGCGGAAACGGAAGGCACCCTGGTCGAAGATGCACGCGTAGATGCCCTGCTGCCCACCGCGGTCGATGCGGCGCTGGCGCGACACCAGCGAGCGGATCTCGGCGGCCTCGTCGGCAGCCGCATCGAGCTCGGCCTGCAGCAGCTGCGCGTCGGCCTCCAACTCCTCCTGCAGTGCGACGAGCTCCGCCTCGCGGGCGCCGATCAACCCGCGGGCCTGCGCCAGCGCCACCTTGGCGGAGGTCGCTTCCTGGACCTCGACCTGGTCCCGCCGCTGCAGTGCGGTCAGCAGCGCGATCCGCTCGAAGGCCACCTGCGGACCGTCGGCGTCCAGCAGCACCTCGAAGGACTCCATCGGACCCCGCTTGTAGGCGGTGCGGGCCCGGTTCTCCAGGGACCGCAGCGTGTCGGCGACCTCCTGCTCGAGACGGGAGGTGTCCTGCTCAAGGTCGTGCAGCTCGGCCCTGGTCGCCTCGATCGTCGCCCAGGTGTCCTCGTAGCGATCGACCGCGGCGTCGCGCTCCTCGCTCAGCTCACCGACCCGCTCCTCCGCGTCATCGAGATCGTCCAGGGTCTGGGCCTCGGCAGGCACCGGGACGGCGGGGCCGAGGAGCGCGGCGAGCTCGGGCAGCAGCAGCGCGGTGGCGAGCGCGATCACGACCGCCGACAGCGGCCCGGCGACCGAAGCCCTGGACGGCGGCACCCGGCCGGGCCGGGCGGCGGCGGTGGCGGCGCGCAGCCACGCGCCGGCTCGCCCCACCGACCCCTGCCAGCTCATGACGTCCCCTGCCTGGGCGCACGACGGCTCGCACGCCGTGGCCGCGACACCGTAACCATGGTCGACCGACCCCGCCAGACGCTGCGGGCCGCAGGTGGGAGGACCCGGCGATCACGCCCGGATACCCGCCTCGCGGTGGTGTGGAGGACCCTCCAACCGGGTGTGGAGGACCCTCCAACCGGGTGTGGAGGACCCCCAGACCGGATGTGGAGGACCCTCCGACCGTGGTCCGCCAGGCCCCCGGAGCTACCCTTGCGCACGGCAGCGGAGCGCACCAGGACCGCGTCCCTGCTCGCAACGGGAGGACCCACCGTGCCGGGCACCGATGGCCACGACGGCAGCCGCACAGAGGCCGCAGCCGACGCCAACGCCGACCGTCCGCGTCACGACGGCGACGCCGGACGACTGCCGGAGCCGGACCGTCCCTGGCTGATGCGGACCTACTCGGGCCACTCCTCGGCGCAGGCGTCCAACGAGCTGTACCGCACCAACCTCGCCAAGGGACAGACCGGGCTGAGCGTCGCCTTCGACCTGCCGACCCAGACCGGCTACGACGCCGACCACGTGCTCGCCCGCGGCGAGGTCGGCAAGGTCGGGGTGCCCATCAGCCACCTCGGCGACATGCGCCAGCTGTTCGAGGAGATCCCGCTGGAGCGGATGAACACCTCGATGACCATCAACGCCACGGCCATGTGGCTGCTGGCGCTCTACATCGCCGTCGCCGAGGAGCAGGGCGCCGACGTCAGCCAGCTCGCCGGCACGACCCAGAACGACATCCTCAAGGAGTACCTCTCCCGCGGTACCTACGCCTTCCCGCCCGAACCCTCGATGCGGCTGACCACCGACGTCATCGCCTTCACGGTCACCCAGGTACCGAGGTGGAACCCGATCAACATCTGCAGCTACCACCTCCAGGAGGCGGGGGCGACCCCGGTGCAGGAGCTGGCCTTCGCGCTGGCGAACGCGATCGCGGTGCTCGATGCGGTCCGTGACCGTGGCCAGGTTCCGGCCGAGGAATTCCCCCGGGTCGTGGGCCGCATCTCCTTCTTCGTCAACGCCGGCATCCGCTTCGTCGAGGAGGTCGCGAAGATGCGCGCCTTCGTCGAGCTGTGGGACCGGATCACCACCACGCGCTACGGCATCACCGACCCTGCGCGCCGACGCTTCCGCTACGGCGTGCAGGTCAACTCCCTCGGGCTCACCGAGCAGCAGCCGGAGAACAACATCACCCGCATCCTCATCGAGATGCTGGGCGTGACCCTGTCGCG
>JAWLFQ010000020.1:0-33138 GCA_041685505.1 Nitriliruptoraceae bacterium | reverse complement strand
CCTGGTCAGCGGTAGGTTCCCGACCCACGCGAGCGTGGCGGAACTGGCAGACGCGCTGGGTTTAGGTCCCAGTGGCCCGAGAGGGCTGTGGGGGTTCGAGTCCCCCCGCTCGCACCGCGCAGCCGTCACCCGTCCACCCGGACGCTCGGTCGTTCAGCGGTCGGTGAGGGCGGAGATGGCCCCGTCGAGGGTGTCCACCTCCACGACCTCCAGGCGCCCCTGCGCCGCCGTCCGGGCCTGCTGGGCCCCTTCGGAGGGCACGAGGAACACCTCAGCACCGGCCTCGATCGCGCCCCGGACCTTCTGCGGGATGCCGTCGACACGGCCCACGCGACCCTGGAGGTCGATGGTCCCGGTCCCCGCGATCACCCGGCCCGCTGCGAGCTCGGCACCGCTGGTGGCCTCGTAGGCCGCCAGCGCCAGGACGAGGCCCGCAGAAGGACCACCGAACTCCTCCGCAGCCGTGGCCTCGACGTCCACGGGCGCCTCGAGTTGGAGCTCGACGGTTGCGGCGATCACCCCGATCGCCAGCCCCGCGAGGTCACCGGCGCGCTCCTGGAGCGGCGCGACCTCCAGGGTGGCGGTGCGCTGCTCACCCTCGCGGCGGTACCCGACCTCCACCTCGGAGCCGGGTTCGACGGCATCGAGGCGGCGCGCGAGGTCGCTGACAAGCTCCACCGGTTGCCCATCCACCTCGGTGATCACATCCTCGCGCTGCAGGACCTCGGCGGCGGGACCCACGGGCAGCACCTCGAGCACGCGCACACCGTCACCGCTGATCTCGACCGACTCGCCCGCCCGCTCCAGACCGACGGCGAAGGCCACCCGCAGGCTCTCGCGGAACAGTCGCTGCTGGAACTCCAGGAAGGTGCCCTCCTCCGCACCAGGCGGGCTCACCGTGGGCACGGGGCTGAGGGACCGCTCGGCATCGAGGACCGCTGCAACGGCACCGGCGACGGTGGGCTGCTCGAGCCGTACCACGGTGAAGCGCAGCTGGTCCTCGAGGTCATCGAGCGCGCCACCCTCCACCTCGACCACCTCGGTGACAGGGATCGCCGGCACGGGCACGGCGACCGCCAGGGGGATGGGCACGACCACGCTCGCCCACACCAGCAGCGCGACGCCGACGCTCAGCAGCAGCTTCCTCATGGGTGTTCCCCGCCCGCCGTCTCGGCGTCGCGGTCCTGGCGCGGCAGGTGCGATCCGGTCTCACCGCCCGCTCCCGCACCTCCCGGACCACCGAACCGCAGTGCCCTGGTGGCGATCCGCTGCAGGCGCTCGGAGGTCACGATCCCGAGCACCGTCGCCTCGTCCTCCGCTGCGCGGACCACCACCGGACCGTCGGCGGTCAGCAGACCGATCCGGTCAGCGAGGCGTGTGTCCGCCGGTACGGAGGGCAGCTGATCGACCGCGATGGCGAGCTCGCCGGCCGTGCGCCCATGACCGTGCGCACGCATCGCCTCGGCCACGGTGTCCGTGGGCAGGATCCCTGCGCCTGACCGGCCATCACCTACCTGGACCGCTTCGTCGTCGCCACGGCGGAGCAGGTCAGCGACCTGCTGCACCGGCTCGTCCGGTGCGACCGTCGGCAACGGACGCTCGGTCACCAGCTCCCCGAGGGTCAACCCGCCGAGCGCATCCCGCAGCCGGGACTGCACCACCTCGTTGCGCGCCGCCGTGGCGAGGAACCACCCGAGGATGATGAACCAGATACCGCCGAGGAAGCCGGCCGGTGCCAGGAAGAGCTGCAGCACACCGAGCGCCATCAGCAACCACCCCAGCAGCTGTCCGGTCGCCGCGGCGACCCGCGTGGCCTTGCGACGATCGCCGGTGACGGCCCACACCACCGACCGGAGGATGCGACCACCGTCCAGGGGCGCGCCGGGCAGCAGGTTGAAGGTCCCGAGTGCCAGGTTGATCCACCCGAGCAGCCCGGCGACCTCGCCCACGATCGCCAGCCCGGCCCGGGAGGCGTAGGTGGCGATGAGCCCGAAGACCGCAGCCAGGACGAAGCTGGCGAAGGGACCCACCGCGGTCAGCGCGAACTCGTCCCGCGGCCGGCGGATGTCGCTGTCCATCTCCGCGGCACCGCCGAACAGGAACAGGGTGATGCGCTCGACCGTGACACCCCGGTGACGGGCCTCCAGCGCGTGGGACAGCTCGTGGAACAGCACGGAGCCGAAGAACAGGACCGCGGCGACCAGCGCCATCACCAGCGTGGTCGGGGCACCGAGCTCGAGCAGGCCGAAACGGGTCCAGAAGCTGACGGTGATCAGCAGGGCGATGACCAGCCAGCTCGGGTGCACCCGGATGTCGATCCCGGCGACCGTGGCGATGGTGACGTGTGACCGCATAGAGGTGCGGTGCTCCTCAGCGTCGGGGCAGGCCGGAACCGCGCGCAGGAACGACCCCTGTCGGTCAACCGAACCTACCGGGCCCGTGCCCCACCGCCCGCCCGTGTCAGTGCCGACGAACGGTCCCCTCCGAGAGTCGTCGGAGGCCCTCGGCCAGTACCTCGTCAGGCTTGCAGAAGGCGAAACGCACCAAGGAACGCACGGGTCGCGGATCCGCGACGAAGGCCGAGACCGGCACGGCCGCGACCCCCAGCGCCGCGGGGGCCCAGCGGCAGAAGGCGGCACCGTCCTGCCAGCCGATGGCCGACACGTCAGCGGTGACGAAGTAGGTGCCTGCCGCCCGGGTGGTGGGCAGGCCTGCGGCCAGCAGGCCGTCGACCAGCAGGTCGCGGCGCTGACGGTGGACCTCGCCCACCCGGTCGAGCTGTGCAGCGGGCAGGCTGAGCGCCGTCGCGATCGCGTGCTGCAGCGGCGTACCGCCCGCGAAGGAGAGGAACTGCTTGGTCGTGCGCACCGCTGCGGTCAGCGCCGGTGGCGCACAGGCCCAGCCGACCTTCCAGCCGGTGCACGAGAAGGTCTTGCCGCCGCTGGAGATCGTGACCGTGCGCTCGGCCATGCCGGGCCGGGTCGCCAGTGGGACGTGGACGCCCTCGTAGACCAGGTGCTCGTAGACCTCGTCGGTGACGGCGACGAGGTCGTGGGCCACGCACAGCTCGGCCAGTGCGTCGAGCACCGTGGCGTCCAGCACCGCGCCCGTGGGGTTGTGCGGCGAGTTGCACAGCAGCACGCGGGTCCGCGGGGTGATCGCCGCCGCGACACGCGCGACGTCCAACTCCCACGCCGGCCGTTCGGACGCGCGCCCCGGACCGCTGCTGCCGTCGGTCTCCTGACCTGGCGGTGTCAGGGGCACGCGGACCTCCCGTGCGCCCGCCATGGCGATGGCCGCGGTGTAGGCGTCGTAGGTCGGCTCGAGCACCACGACCTCGTCACCAGGTCCGCACAGGGCCAGCAGGGTGGCGGCCACCGCTTCGGTCGCACCGAAGGTGACCGTGATCTCGGTCGAGGGATCGAGGCGCAGGCCGTACCGCTCGTGCTGGTGGGCAGCGATCGCCTCGCGCAGCACGGGCACACCCGGCCCGGGTGCGTACTGGTTGTGCCCTGCCTCGAGCGCCGCATGCGCGGCGGCCAGCACCGGCGCCGGCGGGTTCTCGTCGGGGAAGCCCTGACCGAGGTTGACGGCCTCGTGGGCCTGGGCCAGCGAGGTCATCTCGCTGAAGATCGTGGTGGTGAACCCGCGCAGCCGCGGGACCAGGGGCTGGTCGAGCGAGCGGTGCGTCGGCGCAGCATCGTCGGTGGTGTCGCTGTGCATCAGCGGTGCCTCGCGTGGGAGGGTGGTGGTGGCCGGCAGGCTAGGTGCCGGTGCCCGGGTCGCATGACCGCAGGGATGCGAGCGGGGTCACGGGCGGCGAAGTAGGGTCCGGTTCTTCGAGGTGACGGCCCCTCTCACCCAGGAGGGCAGCGTGGAGATGCACAGCGTTGGTGCGCCGATGACGGCCGCGCCCCGGACCCGGCTCCCCTTCACGCTGCTGGAGTACGACGAGCGCCTGGCCAAGGTCCGCGCCGCGATGGAGGCGCAGGGCATCGACGTCCTGATCGCGTCCGACCCCTCGAACATGGCCTGGCTGACCGGCTACGACGGCTGGTCGTTCTACACCCACCAGGCGGTGGTCGTCACCCACGACGATCTGCCGCTGTGGTGGGGCAGATCGATGGACGCCCGTGGCGCCCGGCGGACCGTCTACATGGACGACGATCGCATCGTCGGCTACCCGGACGACTACGTCATGGCACGCGACCGCCACCCCCACCAGCACCTGGCCACGCTGCTCCAGGACCTCGGCGTCGGCACCGCCACCATCGGTGTCGAGATGGACAACTACTACTACGCCGCCGCGGCCCACCTGCACCTCACCGCGGGCCTGCCCGAGGCCCGCTTCGAGGACGCGACCGGGCTGATGAACTGGCAGCGGGGGGTGAAGTCGGAGCAGGAGATCGTCTACATGCGGCGGGCGGCCCGGATCATCGAGGGCATCCACCACCGCATCTACGAGATGATCGAGCCCGGCGTCCGCAAGAGCGAGTTGGTCGCGGAGATCTTCCGCGCCGGGATCGCGGGGGTGGGTGGCCGGGACGGCTTCGGTGGCGATTACCCGGCCATCGTCCCCCTGCTGCCCAGCGGGGTCGATGCCTCCGCGCCCCACCTGACCTGGGACGACCAGGAGTTCGAACAGGGCACCGCGACCTTCTTCGAGGTCGCCGGCTGCTACCGGCGCTACCACGTGCCGCTGTGCCGCACGATCCACCTCGGTGAACCCCCGGCCGCGATGCGCAACGCCGAGTCCGCACTGCTGGACGGCCTGGCAGCCGGTATCGACGCCGCGCGGGCCGGCAACCGCGCCTGCGACATCGCCGACGCCCTCAACCGTGTGCTCGCCCGTGCCGGGATCGAACGCACCGACCGGTGCGGGTACGCGGTGGGCATGAGCTACCCGCCCGACTGGGGTGAGCGCACGGTCAGCCTGCGCCCCTCGGACACCACCGTGCTCGAACCGGGGATGACCTTCCACTTCATGCCGGGGCTGTGGATGGACGACTGGGGGCTGGAGATCACCGAGACGATCCTGATCCACGAGCAGGGTCCGGCCGAGCCCCTGGCGAACTACCCGCGCGAACTGATGGTGAAGACGTGACGGGCGCACGCGACCTGGCGACCTCCGCCACCTGGAGCGATGCGGTGGCCGACGCCACGACGCTGCGTCGTGAGCTCCACCGGCACCCGGAACTGCGCTTCGAGGAACAGGACACCGCGGCCGGGGTGCGCACCCGGCTCACGGAGCTCGGGATCGACCACCGTGCCTGCGCCGGCACCGGCACCGTCGCGACCCTGGCAGCACACGCACCGGGTGACCACGTCGCCCTGCGGGCGGACCTCGACGCGATGCCGATCGAGGAGACCACCGGCGCCGCGTGGAGCTCGGAGCGTGCCGGGGTGATGCACGCCTGCGGCCACGACGGCCACACCGCCACGCTGCTGCTGGCCGCGCGGTGGCTCGCTGCGCACGAGGACGCGCTGCCCGGGCCCGTCACCCTGCTGTTCCAGCCGGGAGAGGAAGGCGGCCACGGGGCCAAGGCGATGATCGATGACGGCGCGCTGGAGGGCGTCGACGTGGTCTTCGGATGGCACAACTGGCCGGCGATCCCCTTCGGCCGCGCCGCGTGTCCGAACGGCCCGGTGATGTCGGCGAACGGCACCTTCCGTGTGGAGCTCACGGGTGCGGGTGGGCACGCCTCCCAGCCCGAGGCCACCCATGACCCGGTCCTGGCGGCAGCCGCCGTCACCGTGGCGCTGCAGCAGGTGGTCAGCCGCCGCCTCCCGGCCCACCAGGCGGCCGTGCTCGCGGTCACCTGGATCGATGCTGCGGGCGCGGACACCGTGACGCCGGACACCGCCGCCCTCGGCGGCAGCATCCGGGTGCCCGACACCGCTGCACGGGACGCGGTCTTCGATCTGATCACCACCATCGCCGCCGACACCGCCGCCGCCCACGGCGTGACCGCGTCGACGACCGTCATGCCGCGCTACGCCGCCACGGTCAACGATGCCGGCCCGGCGGCCACGCTGCGCGACGCGCTGGCCGAGGAGCTGGGGCCCGAGGCCGGCGAGGTCGGCCTGCCGCTGCCGGTGCTGGCCTCCGAGGACTTCAGCTACTACCTCGACGAGGTCCCCGGCGCCTTCGCGCTGATCGGCGCCGACGACGGCACCGGGCACCACGAGCCGTGCCACAGCCCCCGCTACGACTTCAACGACCGCCTGCTGCCCATCGCCGCGCGCACCCTGCTGCGCGTCGCGGGGGCACCGTTGCCACCCTGAGCCCCTCACCCCACCCTGTGCAGCCAGCACCGCGACGGAGCATCGGCTCCACTCCCCCACAGCGACGACCACCGCAAGGAGCAGCGCATGGACACCTCACCCTTCGAGACGTGGGAGTCGGAGATCCGGGGTTACTGCCGGGCCTACCCGACGGTGTTCACCTCGGCCTCGGGCTCGTGGCAGCACGACGAACAGGGCCGCAGCTACCTCGACTTCTTCGCCGGCGCGGGCGTGCTCAACCTCGGGCACAACGAGCCGCGGATGAAGCGCGCCATGATCGAGTTCCTCGAGCGTGACGGGGTCTCCCAGAGCCTCGACATGTACACCGACGTCAAGCGCGACTTCATCGAACGCTTCGTCGAGGTCATCCTCGAGCCCCGGGGCATGGACCACAAGCTGCAGTTCATGGGTCCCACCGGCGCCAACGCCGTGGAGGCCTCGCTCAAGCTCGCCCGGCGGGTGACCGGCCGCCACGACGTGGTCGCCTTCGGGCACGGCTTCCACGGGATGACGCTGGGCGCGCTGGCGCTGACGGCCAACGCCTACTTCCGGGGCGCCGCCGGTGTGCCGTTGCCCAACGTCACCCGGCTGCCCTTCGAGAACGAGCCGGGCGGGGGGCTGAAATCGCTCGAGGCCTACCGCGAGCGCCTGGAGGACGCCTCCAGCGGGCTGAGCGCACCAGCCGCCTTCGTGGTCGAGGCGATCCAGGCCGAGGGCGGCGTCAACGTCGCCACCGAGGAGTGGCTCCACGCCGTGCAGCAGTTGGCCCGCGACCTCGGCGCGCTGTTCATCATCGATGACATCCAGGCCGGCTGTGGCCGCACCGGCAGCTACTTCAGCTTCGACGGCATGGGGCTCGACCCCGACATCGTCAACCTCGCCAAGGGGATCGGGGGCTACGGCACCCCGATGGCGATGAACCTCAACAAGCCCGAGCACGACGTGCACTGGTCACCGGGCGAGCACACCGGCACCTTCCGCGGGCAGGGGTTGTCCTTCGTCGCCGGCCACGAGGCGCTGAGCATCTACGGCGACGACGACTTCATGGCCGAGGTGACGCGCAAGGGCCAGTTGATGCGCACGCGGCTGGAGGCGATCGCCGCCAGCCACGGCGGCGGCGCCTGGGAGGTCCGTGGCCGGGGGATGATGCAGGGCCTCGACGTGGTCGAAGGGGCGCTCGGCAAGGCCATCCAGGCCACCGCCTTCGAGCGTGGACTGCTGATCGGGCCCTGCGGGACCGGCGGCCGCGTCCTCAAGCTGATCCCGCCGCTCAACACCTCGGAGGAGGACGTGGCCCGCGGGATGGACCTGCTCGAGACCGCCATCGACGCGGCGCTCGTGACGGCCTGAGCCCACCGGAGGAGATGCCACCGTGCTGACCGCGATCGATCCGACCACCGGCTACGAGATCCACGAGGTCGAGCCGGCCGATGCCGACGCCCGGGAGGCGGTGCTGGCGCGTGCCGCCACCGCCTTCGAGGGATGGCGGCGCACCAGCTTCGCGGAGCGCGCCGAGGTGCTGCGCACCGTCGCGGCGCGCATGCGCGACGACGTCGAGCGCCTCGCGATGCTGATGACCGTCGAGATGGGCAAGCCCATCACCGAGGCCCGCGGCGAGGTCGCCAAGGCGGCCTGGGCCGCCGAGCACTACGCCGAGCACGCCGAGCGCTACCTCGCCACCGAGGTCCTGCCCTCCGACGCCACCTCGAGCTACGTGCAGTACCTGCCGCTCGGACCCGTGCTCGGCATCCTGCCGTGGAACGCACCCTTCTGGCTCGCCTTCCGGTTCTGCGCCCCGGCGCTGATGGCCGGCAACACCTGCGTGATCAAACACGACCCGCACGTGCCCGCCTGCGCCGAGGCGATCGCCGAGCTGTTCGTCGACGTCGGCGCACCCGAGGGCATCTGCCAGAACCTGCCGCTCGAGACGCCGGACGTGGGCGCCGCGATCCGCGACCGACGGATCCAGGCGGTGTCCTTCACCGGCTCCGACCGGGCCGGTGCGGCCGTGGCCGCCGAGGCCGCCGGAGCCCTCAAGCCCGCGGTGCTGGAGCTCGGCGGCTCGGACCCGGCGATCGTGCTGGCCGATGCGGACCTGGACGCTGCGGCGGATGCCATCGCGCTGATGCGCATCATCAACGCCGGCCAGTCCTGCATCGCCGCCAAGCGCATCCTGGTCGAGCACGCCATCCATGACCGGTTCGTCCGCATGCTCGAGGAGCGGCTGGCAGCCCTGGTCGTCGGCGACCCCCGGGAGGAGTCGACCCAGATCGGACCTCTGGCCCGTGCGGACCTGCGTGAGAACGTGCACCGACAGGTGCGCGCCACGGTCGAGGCCGGCGCGACCTGCCGGCTCGGCGGGGAGATCCCCGAGGGACCCGGCTTCTTCTACCCGGTCACCCTGCTCACCGAGGTGACCACCGACATGGTGGCCAGCTGCGAGGAGACCTTCGGACCCGTGGCCGTGGTCACCCGGGTCGCCGACGCCCAGGAGGCGCTGGCCACGGCCAACGACACCCCCTACGGCCTGGCCGCGAGCGTGTGGACCTCGACCGAGCGGGGCGAGGCGATGGCCCGCGACATCGAGGCCGGGCAGGTGGCGGTCAACGGGGTGGTCAAGACCGACCCGCGGCTGCCCAGCGGCGGGATCAAGCGTTCCGGCTACGGCCGGGAGCTGGGTCCCCACGGCATCCGTGAGTTCGTCAACGCCCAGCAGGTCTGGGTCGGGCCGAAGCAGGAGTGACCATGCCCACCGATGCGGACGCCACCGGCCCGGGATCGGGCGTGGCCGCGGCGCCGGATACCGGTCCCGGGACCCGGGCGGTGTGGGCAGGTGAGCACGGTAGGTTCAGCGACGGTGCCACCCAGGTCCCGGTGGTCGGCAGCGTGGCCTTCGGCTACGAGGACCTGGACTCGTGGTACGGGGTGGCGACCGGCCAGCGCGACGGCCACATCTACGGCCGGAACACCAACCCCACCGTCGCGGTGTTCGAGGACAAGCTGCGCGTCCTCGAGGGCGCGGAGGCCGCGACCTCGGCGTCCACGGGCATGGGGGCCATCAGCGCCGTGCTGTGGGCGCTGCTGCGGCCCGGGGACCGGGTGGTCAGCGTCAAGGACACCTACGGAGGCACCTCCAAGCTGTTCACCGAGTTCCTCCCCGACTACGACATCGAGGTGGTGCTGGTCGACACCACCGACCACGACGCCATCGAGCGCGAGGTCGCCCGCGGGTGCGCGCTGCTGTACCTCGAGACCCCCACCAACCCCACGCTCAAGCTCCTCGACCTCGAGCGGCTGTCAGCGGCCGGGCACGCCGCCGGAGCCGTGGTCGTGGTCGACAACACCTTCGCCACCCCGATCAACCAGCAGCCGCTGCGGCTCGGTGCGGATCTGGTGGTGCACAGCGCCACCAAGTACCTCGGTGGCCATGCCGACGCCCTCGGCGGCGTCGTCGCGGGCACCGGGGAGCTGATCGAGCGGGTCTACCACTACCGGGAGATCAACGGTGCCACCCTCCACCCGGAGGCGGCCTACCTGCTGCTGCGTGGCATGAAGACCCTGCATCTGCGGGTGGAGCGCCAGCAACACAACGCCCAGCGGGTCGCGGAGCACCTCGAGGCCCACGAGCGGGTGACCGTGGTCAACTACCCCGGCCTGCCCTCCCACCCCCAGCACGCGCTCGCGGTCCGGCAGATGCGTGGGTTCGGCGGCATGCTCAGCTTCGGTCTGGAGGGCGGACTGGAGACCGTGGCACGGTTCTTCCCCCGGCTGCGCTACGCCCACGCGGCCGCGAACCTCGGCGCCGTCGAGACGATCGTGGCGCCACCGGCGACCTCCAGCCACGTGGAGTGTTCCCGCGAGGAGCGCGCGGCGCTCGGCATCCCCGAGGGCCTGCTGCGCTACTCCGCGGGGATCGAGGACCTCGACGACCTCCTCGCGGACCTCGAGCAGGCCTTCGCCGCGCTGTGAGCCGGCCTCAGCTGGTGCTCGGACGTACCACCAACACCGGGCACTTGGCGTGACGCACGCACTGTTCGGAGACCGAACCGAGCTTCAGGTCGTGGAACCCGCCGTAGCCGCGCGCACCGACCACGAGCAGATCCGCGCCGCGTGAGGCCTCCACCAACCGACGCGAGGGCTTGCCCGGGATGGCGACGAGCTGGACACGGATGGCCACCTCGCGGGTGACGACCTCCTGGACGAACCGCGCGAGGTTGCGCATGGCGAGCTCGTGGGAGGAGCTGTCCTCCTGCTCGGTCCAGCGGCGGGACTCATCGGCGAGCTGTTGCACCGTCGCGCTGTCGGGGAAGTGCGAGCGTCCGAGGAACGGCTCGGTGTGCTTGACCGGCGGGTAGATGTACATCGCCGTCAGCTTGGCGTCGGTCAGGCTCGCCTCGTCGACCGCCCACCGCAGGGCTGCCTGCGCCTCAGAGGATCCGTCGATCCCGACCACGATGGACGACATGGGCAGCCCGTTTCCCTCGGCGACGACGATAGGCCGGTCAGCCTACGGTGGCAGTCACGCGACCACCACAGCACCCTGGCCCCCGATGCCCGCCATGGCCGGGGTCGCGAGGTGACCGCCCACCACCGACCCACCGCGAAGGAGCCGATGTGAAGCTCGCCATCCTGTCCCGCGCACCCAACAGCTACAGCACGAGGCGGTTGCGTGCGGCGGCCGAGGAACGCGGCCACCGGGTCCGGGTGCTGAACACCCTGCGCTTCGCCATCGACCTGTCGGGCGACGAACCCGACCTGCAGTACCGCGGCAAGCCCCTGTCGGACTACGACGCCATCCTGCCCCGGGTGGGCGCGTCCATCACCTTCTTCGGGATGGCCGTGGTCCGCCAGTTCGAGCAGATGGACGTCTACACCCCCACCACCGCCGCCGGGATCGCCAACTCCCGGGACAAGCTGCGGTCGATCCAGATCCTGTCACGCCATGACATCGGCATCCCCGCCACCACCTTCGTGCGGGACCGCGCCGACGTGCTGGCGGCGATCGAACGGGTCGGTGGGGCGCCCGTGGTCATCAAGCTGCTCGAGGGCACCCAGGGCATCGGTGTGATCCTGGCACCGGACACCAAGGTCGCCGAGGCCGTGATCGAGACCCTGCAGAGCACCCGGCAGAACGTCCTGATCCAGCGCTTCATCGCCGAGAGCAAGGGACGCGACATCCGCGCTTTCGTGATCGGCGACCGGGTCGTGGCCGCGATGCGTCGCAGCGCCAAGGGCGACGAGTTCCGCTCCAACGTCCACCGCGGCGGCACCGTCGAGGCGGTCGAACTGGACGAGGAGTACCAACGCGTCGCCGTGCAGTCCGCCCAGATCATGGGGCTGAAGGTCGCCGGGGTGGACATGCTGGAGAGCGACGAGGGTCCGATGGTCATGGAGGTGAACTCCTCCCCGGGGTTGGAGGGGATCGAGGCTGCCAGCGAACTGGACATCGCCGGTGCCATCATCGACTACCTGGCCAACCAGGTGGCCTTCCCCGAGCTCGACGTCCGGCAACGGCTCACGGTCAGCACCGGCTACGGCGTCGCCGAGCTCCACATCGGCGACGGCTCGAACCTCGTCGGCCGAACCCTGGCGGACTCCGACCTGCGCGAGCGCGACATCACGGTGCTGACCGTCACCCGCGGTACACGGGTCGTCCCCAACCCCCGCGGCAGCCGGGAGTTGGAGGCCGGCGACCGGCTGCTGTGCTTCGGACGGCTGGAGGAGATGCGCGACCTCGTCCCGGCACGACGCCGTCGTCGTGCCCGCCCCAAGGTGGAGCCCCTGCCACCCGAGGCCGTCGAGGAGCGCGCCGCACACCACGACGACCACGACCCTGGCCCCATCGACGCCGACGCCGACACCGCGACCAAGGAGCACCCATGAGCCTGACCGAGACCCGCGTGCTGGTCCTCGCCGCCGATCTGTTCGAGGACACCGAGCTGCTCTACCCCGTCCTGCGCCTGCAGGAGGAGGGCGCGCAGGTGACCACGGCCAGCCCCGACGGTCGGCCGGTATCGGGCAAGAAGGGCCACGGACCCTTCCCGGTGGACGTCGCCGTCGAGGAACCGTCGGTCGAGGACTTCGACGCCCTGGTCATCCCCGGCGGTTTCGCACCGGACGCCCTGCGCCGCTCCGAGCACGTGCTCGACCTGGTGCGCGCCTTCGATGCCGCGGGCAAGCCGATCGCCTTCATCTGCCACGCAGGCTGGGTACCGATCTCCGCCGGCATCATCGACGGGCGACGCGCCACCAGCTTCACCGCGATCCGCGACGACATGGTCAACGCCGGCTGCCGGTGGGAGGACGCCCCGGTGGTGGTGGACGGGAACCTGATCTCCTCCCGCCACCCCGGTGACCTCGGCGTGTGGCTGCGGGCGATCATCACCGCGCTCGGGGGCCGCGTCAGCTGACCCGCGCCAGGTAGATGGTGTTCGACGCGCGACCGCCGGTGAAGGGGTTGTCGAAGGCCACCACCTCGGCACGCACCTCGGTGAAGACCTCCCGGACCAGGGCCAGGAAGTCCTCGTCGGGCGGATCGTCCGACCACAGGCCGAACACCCCGCCCGGCACCAGACGCTGCCGCAGACGCGCCAGACCGGCCGGGGTGTAGAACCCGGCGTGGCTCGCGTCCAGCACGTGCCGCGGTGAGTGGTCGATGTCGATCAGCACCGCGTCGAACCGCTGTGGCGTCGTCACCGACCCCCACTCGCGCCCGGTCGCCAGGTCCGCGAACAGATCGCCCTGCACCAACCGCGTCCGGTCATCCGCCGCGAGCCCGGCCACCTCCGGGAGCAGTCGTTCCCGGTGCCAGCGGATCACCTCCGGCAGGGCTTCGACCACCACCAGCGACCGCACCCGGGGGTCGGCGAGGACCGCGGCTGCGGTGTAGCCGAGCCCGAGCCCTCCGACGGCGACGTCCAGGCCCCCCCGCGTGCCCTCGGGATCGGCGCACCAGGCCAGCGCCAGCTCGGCCAGCGCGATCTCGGCCACGGTGAACGCGCTCGACATCAGGAACTCGTCACCGAGCTTGACCTCGTACACCTCGGCGTCGAGGGTGGGATCGAAGCGGCGTCTGAGGCCCAGCACCCCCATCGGGGTCTGCTCCCACGACAGCTGCTCGAAGCCGAGCCCCATGCGGTGCGCTCCCTGAGCCTCGACGGCGGTGGCCGCGCAGGACCCTAACGCCCGACGCACGGCCGCCGGTGCAGGACCGGAGCCGGGCGCCCATGTGCACCTCGACAGCGACTGGTCTAGCGTGCCGTCCACCAGCCGGGAAGGCGTCACGGACGCACGGCCAGACGACCGTGGGAGCGGGGCAGGATGACCGGCGAGGGCCTGACCACCACCGCGTGGCGTCGCCTCTTCGACGCACACCCGGCCATCATGCTGCTCGTCGACCCCACCGACGGCACCATCGTTGCCGCCAACGCCGCGGCCGAGCGGTTCTACGGCTACGACCGCCAGCAGATGGGCACGATCGACATCGCCGCCCTCAACGTGCTGCCCCGCGAGGAGGTCCTCGCCGAGATCCGGTCGGCGGCCGCCGGTGAACGCGACGTCTTCTCCGGCCGCCACCTCCTGGCGGACGGTGAGGTCCGCGATGTCGAGGTCGAGACCGCCCCGATGGAGGTGGACGGGCGCACGCTCCTCGGCTCGGTGGTGCACGACGTCACCGAGCGTCGGCGCACCGTCGCGGCGCTGGCCGCGAGCGAGGAGTTCGCCCGCAGCATCGTGACCGGTGCACCCATCGGCATCGCCGTCGCCGACCTCGACGGGCGGCTCATCCGCATCAACGAGGCCATGTCCGCCATCACCGGTTACGCCGAGCACGAGCTGCTCGGACGGGAACGCTCCCAGCTGCTGCACCCCGATGACCGCGAGCCGCAGGTCCGGTGCCAGCACGAGCTGTGGTCGGGACAGGTGGACGCCTACGACCTCCAGCAGCGCTACGTCCGGGCCGATGGTTCCACCGCCTCGGTCAGCGCGCACCACACCTTCCTGCGCGACGGCGAGGGGCGGGCCCGTTTCGAGCTGACGGTCGTGGAGGACATCAGCGCCCGCGAACGCGAACGCGAACGTGCCGAGTCCCTCCAGGCCGAGCTGACCGCTTCACAGCGCCGCTTCGAAGCCCTGGTCGAGCACGCCAGCGACCCGATCGTCGTGCTGCGCGAGGACGGCGAGGTGACCTACGTCAGCCCGGCGGCCGCGACCTTCCTGGGCACCACCTCGGCGACACCCGAGGAGCTCCGCGCGCTGGTGGCTCCCGACGACCGGCCGCGGCTGCGTGCTGCCTGGGGCGCCCTGCTCGACGGTGTGGACCGACCGCAGCAGCTGATCCTGCGTGTCCGCCGTGCCGATGGGCGGCCCCGCCACCTCGCCGTGACGCTCTCGGACCTGCGGGACATGGCGCCGGTCGGCGGCATCGTCCTCACCGCACGCGACCTCACCGACGAACTGGCCGTGCGCTCGCGGCTGGAGCACCAGACCACCCATGACGGTCTGACCGGCCTGGCCAACCGCGACCTGCTGCTCGACGACCTGCGGTCCTTCGCCGGTGGGCACGCCCGGGTACCGCGCCGCGGTGCGCTGATCCTGCTCGATCTGGTCGGCATGTCCGGCATCAACGACCGCACCGGCCACCGCACCGGCGACTACCTGCTGCGCAGCGTCGCCCAGCGCCTGGTCGCGGCCGCCGGAGAGGACGCGACGGTGGCGCGCACCAGCGGTGACGAGTTCGGTGTCCTGGCCCCCGGTCCGCGTGACGAGGAGGAGGCGCTGCGCACGGCCATGTACTACGCGGCGCTGTTCGACGAACCCTTCTCCACCCCCGGCGGCGGCAGCGTGCTCCTGCGGGCGAGCTTCGGCGTGGCCCTGGCCGGAGGCTCGGACAGCTCCCCCGCGGGGATCCTCAGGGACGCCAACCTGGCGTTGAGCGCGGCCGAGACCCCTCCCACCGCCCACATCCGGGTGTGCGACGAGCAGCTGCGTCGCGGGGAGGAACGCCGCCTGCACCTGGAGTACGAGCTGGCGACGCCGAGCATCACCGAGCAGCTCGACCTCGTCTACCAGCCGATCGTGGACCTGCAGCAGGGGTGTGCGACCAGCGTGGAGGCCCTGCTGCGGTGGCGGCACGCCGAGCTGGGCCCGATCGAGCCCGGGGAGTTCGTGCCGCTGTCGGAGCGCAACGGTGCCATCGTGCCGATCGGCGCATGGGTCCTGCGACGCGCCTGCGAGCAGCTGGCGCGGTGGGACGCCAACGGCGACGCCCCCGGGCTCGGGATCGCGATCAACCTGTCGGCACGCCAACTGCTCGACGTGGACCTCGTGCCGCTGCTCGCGACGGTGCTCGACGACACGCGGCTGTCCCCCGAACGCATCAGCCTGGAGATCACGGAGACGGCCATCGCCGACGAGAGCGCGGTCACCAGCGCGACGGTCGAGGCCATCGCGGAGCTGGGCGTGCGCATCCACATCGACGACTTCGGGACCGGGTACTCCTCCTTCGCCCAGCTCGGACGCTTCCCCTTCCACGGCCTGAAGATCGACCGGTCCTTCATCCAGCCGCTGGGGCAGCGTCCCGATGCGGAGGCGATCGTCGCGGCGCTGCTCGCGATCGCGGACGCACAGGGACTGGAGGTGATCGCCGAGGGGGTGGAGACCGACACCCAGCTCCGCCACCTCGAGGAGCTGGGCTGCCCCCGCGTGCAGGGGTTCCTGTGGGCCCGCCCGCTGACCGCCGGGCAGCTCCCCGCGGCGCTACGCGCGACCACGCGGCGGGCGTCCGACCGCTCGGCGTGATCCACTCGCACCTGCCGACCCACTCCGGCGCGCGCGACCTCGCCGCTGCAGCAGGCCGCGTCGCTGCCCCACTCCCAGGAACCGACCATGGACGCCCCTGTGCCCGTCGACGGCTTCGCCGGCCTCGGGCTGCGTGACGAACTCCTCGCCACCCTGCAGCAGCAGGGCTACGAGGAGCCCACCCCCATCCAACGCGAGACCATCGGCCCGCTGCTGTCGGGACGCGACCTCCTCGGCCAGGCGGCGACCGGCACGGGCAAGACCGCTGCCTTCGCCCTGCCGATCCTCGAGCGCCTGCACCACGGGGACCGCGGGATCGCACCCACGGCGCTGGTGCTGGTCCCGACCCGTGAGCTGGCGATGCAGGTCTCGCAGGCGGTCCACACCTACGGCCGCCGGCTCGACGCCCGGGTCCTGCCGGTGTACGGCGGCCAGCCGATCTGGCGCCAGCTCAAGGCCCTGGCCCGGGGCGTGGACGTCGTGGTGGCCACGCCGGGGCGGGCCGTGGACCACATCGCGCGGGGCACCCTCGAGCTCGACATGGTCGAGGTGGTGGTGCTCGACGAGGCCGACGAGATGCTCGACATGGGCTTCGCCGAGGACCTCGACGCGATCGTCGCCGCGACCCCTGCCACACGCCAGACCGTGCTGTTCTCCGCGACCCTGCCGCGGCGCATCGACCAGTTGGCGGCGCGCTACCTCTCCGACCCCGTGCGCGTCACGATCGGGCAGGCCCAGGCCGGCGTCGCCCACACCCCGCAGGTCCGCCAGAGCGCCTACGTGGTGACCCGGCAGCTGAAGCCGGCCGCGCTGGGGCGGATCCTCGACGTGGAGGCGCCCGAGTCCGCCATCGTGTTCTGTGGCACCCGCAACGAGGTCGATGAGCTCACCGAGGTGATGAACGGGCGCGGCTACCGGGCCGAGGCCCTGCACGGCGGGATGGACCAGGAGCAGCGGGACCGGGTGATGGACCGGCTGCGCAGCCAGACCGCCGAACTGCTGGTCGCCACCGACGTCGCCGCCCGCGGGCTGGACATCGAACACCTCAGCCACGTCATCAACTACGACGTGCCCGCCGCCCCCGAGTCCTACGTGCACCGCATCGGCCGGGTGGGGCGCGCCGGGCGCAGCGGTGTGGCCATCACCCTGGTGGAGCCGCGGCAGTCACGCCTGGTGCGCGCCATCGAGCAGCACACCGGGAGCCGGCTGGAGGTGGAGTCGATCCCCTCGGTGGCCGACCTGCGGGCGCGCCGGCTCGAACTGACCCGCGAGACCCTCCACGAACGCCTGCTCGACGACGCCGACCCGGAACGCTTCCGCGGGGTGGTGGAGTCGCTGAGCGACGAGTTCGACCTGCTCGAGGTCGCGCTCGCGGCGGTGTCGCTGGTCCACGACCAGGTGGCCGGCAGCGACGACGATGCGACCGAGCTGCCCGAGATCCGCCTGCACGACGAGCGTGGCGGCAGAGGTGGGCGTGGCGGCACCGGCGGCCGCACGAGCACGGGCGCACGCCGAAGCGGACCTGCAGGTGGTCCCGGCGGTGGTGGCGGTGGCGGCGGCGGGGACACCGCCCGGATCTACATCGGCGCGGGCAGGCGCCAGGGGATCCGCCCCAAGGACCTGGTGGGAGCGATCGCCAACGAGTCCGGGCTGCGCGGCCGCGACGTCGGCAACATCGACATCACGCCGAACTTCTCCCTGGTCGAGGTCCCGCGTCACGCCGCCGACGAGGTGATCCGTGCGCTGCGCTCCTCGACCATCAAGGGCCGCCGCACCACCGTCCGGCCGGACCGGCACGGCTGAGCACGATGGAACAACGCGGGCGCGCACGCGGTTGCCGCTGGTGATCCACCCAGCGCCGTCCGAGCGCTGCCCGACCGCTGTCCGAGCAGCGCCGCAGCGCTGCACAACCGCACCCGTCGACCAGGAGCTGCCGTGCCGACCCCACCCCGTACCCCCCTGTGGCTGACCCTGTTGGCCTCCACGGTCCTGCTGGGCGCCTGTAGCGCCGGGAGCTCGTCCGCGAGCCCCGAGGAACAGGCCGAGGCCGTCGCCGAGGAGCTCGGCGCCGGGTGGGACGCCGAGGTGGTGGAGGATGCGCGTGACGGCACCTTCGTGCTGGCCAACCCCGAGCAGGCCGAGGTGTGGCGCATCGGGGATCCGACCGAGCCGATCGAGGAGCTGACGGATGGGACCCCCTGGGGCACCTTCTGGCTGCCGGCGCTCGAGCAGGCCAGCACCGACCAGAGCAACGTGCGCGCCGTGGTGGTGGACGCCAGCAGCCTGACCGACGAGATCGTCTCCTGGCAGGTCAACGTCAACGCCGGGGATCCGGGCATCGAGCTGCCTGCGGACGAGCTCGCCGAGGACCTGCGCACGCGCTTCGAGGCGCAGGATCTGGAGGTCCAGGAGGCGCGTTCGGTGACCTGGGACGGCCGTGAGGTGGCCTTGGTCGCCTTCGAGGTCCCCGCCGAGGTCTTCGGTGGGGAGCGACGCTACGTGCGTCAGTGGTTCATCGCCGTCGACGAGCCCGCGGCGATGTGGTCCTTCAGCTGCGATGCACCCAGCGAGCCGGAGCGCACCGCGGAGCTGTGCCGCACCGGGCTCGACGGGTTCCGTATCGCGGCACCACCCGCACAGGACCAGGCCTGACGGTCCGGCCGCCCGTCCCCGCTCCCGCTAGCGTCGGCCGGGCAGCGACACCCGAACGGCCGCGAGGAGGACCACCCCGTGCCCACCGAGGATCTGCGCTTCACGGGCAGCACCGGCGACCAGCTGTCCGGGGTGCTCCACCTCCCCGAGGAGCCGGCGCGGGGCAGCATCCTGCTGGCGCACTGCTTCACCTGCTCCAAGGACATCCAGACCATGACCCGTCTGGCCCGCGGTCTGGAGCACGGCGGCTACGCCGTCCTGCGCTTCGACTTCACCGGCCTCGGTGACAGCGGGGGGGAGTTCTCCGAGACCACCGTGGCGCACAGCGTGCGCGACCTGACGGCCGCGACGACCGCACTGTTGGAGCGGGGCGCCGGCCCGTGCGGGCTGCTGGGCCACAGCCTCGGTGGGGCGGCCGCCCTGCTGGCCGCACCGCGCCTGCACACCGTCCGGTCGGTGGTGACCCTCAACGCGCCGTCCACCCCGAGCCACCTGCGACGGCTGCTGACCTCCGCCGAGCAACTCGGCGAGGAGCGCTTCACCGTGCGCATCGGTGGACGCGACATCGTGCTGTCCCAGGCCTTCCTCGACGAGCTCGACGAGCACGATCAGGCCGGCGCGGTGGGTGAGCTCGGCCGCCCGCTGCTGGTGGTCCACGCGCCTGACGACCAGGTCGTCGGCGTCGAGGAGGGTGAGCACATCTTCGCGGCCGCGCGACAACCCAAGGGCTTCCACCCGCTGATCGGCGCCGACCATCTGGTCAGCTCCCGTGACCACGCCCAACACCTCCTCGAGGTCGTCCGGGACTGGTTCGATCGCACGCTGTAGGACCTGCACGCAGGACCTGCACGCAGGACCTGGAAGCCAGGACCCCGCTCGGTGGTTGCCACCGGGCAGCCACCCGGAGGAGCCCCCGTGACGACCCTCGACGCGCGTGATGCGCAGCTGTGCGAGCAGGCACCGGCCCGCTACGACGACCTCACGGCGCTGTTCGTCAACTGCACGCTGAAGCCCTCGCCGGCGCCCTCGCACACCGCGGCCCTGGCGCAGCGGTCCATCGCCATCATGGAGCGTGTGGGCGTGACCGTGGACCGCTTCCGCGCCGTCGATCACGAGCTGGCACCCGGCGTCTACCCGGACATGACCGACCACGGCGCCCCCCGCGATGACTGGCCCGCGCTGTACCAGCGGGTGATGGCCGCCGACATCCTGGTCCTGCTGACACCGATCTGGCTCGGGGAGAAGTCGAGCGTGGCGACGCGGGTGGTGGAACGCCTCTACGGCAACTCCGGCGAGCAGACGGCCGCGGGCCAGTACGCCTACTACGGCCGGACGGCCGGGGTGATCATCACCGGCAACGAGGACGGGGCCAAGCACTGCGCGATGAACCTGCTCTACAGCCTGCAGCACCTCGGCTACGTCATCCCTCCCCAGGCCGACGCCGCGTGGCTCGGTGAAGCCGGCCCCGGACCGTCCTACGCCGACGCGGACTCCGGCGGGCCCGAGAACGAGTTCACCCAGCGCAACACGACCTTCATGACCTGGAACCTGCTGCACACGGCGCGGTGGCTGAAGGACGTGGGCGGCTTCCCGGCGCACGGCAACCAGCGCACCCTGTGGGACGCCGGGTGCCGGTTCGACGCGGACAACCCCGAACACCGCTGACCGGGACGCGCCGCCGCGGGACCGCCCGGGCGCCGGCATCAGCGACGTGAGCGCAGCGCCTTGTGGGCCTCGCTGACCAGCACGACCGCCACGGTGACCAGCGCGATGCGGAGCCAACCCTCACCGGTCACGGGCGCGATCTGCAGCACCCGCTGTGTCGGCTCCCAGTAGCTCGCGGCGATGTGGACCGTGAGCGCGAGGACGGTGGAGATCAGCAGGAAGGGGTTGCCGCGCACGTGGGTGACCACGATCGAGCGCCGCTCCGAGCGGGCGTTGTAGACGTGGGCGGCCATGGCGACCACCAGCGTGGTCAGGGCGGCCCCGCGCTGCTGGTCCAGCTCCAGTCCCGCGGCGATCGCCCAGGTGAACACCCACAGGCTGCCGAGCGCCATCGTCACGCCCGTCAGCACGGTGCGCTCCCACAGCACGCCGTTGACGATCGGGTCCTCGCGACGCCGCGGTGGTCGGTCGAGGACGTCGGGCTCGCCCTTCTCGAAGGCCAGCGCGACGTCCTGCAGGCCGTTGGTGACCACGTTCAGCCACAACAGGGCCGCCGGCACGTAGGGCAGGGGCAGCCCGGCCGCGATGGAGGTGATGATCGCCACGATCGCCGCGGCACCGGTCGACAGCAGGAAGAAGGTCACCTTCCGCACGTTCTCGAAGACGACCCGCCCCTCCTCCACGGCGTTGGCGATGGACACGAAGTTGTCGTCGGTCAGCACCATGTCGCTGGCCTCACGTGCGACGTCGGTGCCGTCGCGCCCCATCGCCACCCCGATGTCCGCGGCCTTGAGCGCAGGCCCGTCGTTGACGCCGTCACCGGTGACCGCGACCACCTGGCCGTGGGACCGCAGCGCCCGCACGACCCGCAGCTTGTGGTCGGGGGCCACCCGGGCGAAGACGTCCACCTCCAGCACCGCCGCGCGCAGCTGCTCCTCCGACATCCGCTCCACCTCGGTGCCCGTCAGGGCCCGGGCACGTGCGCTGATCCCGAGTTGCTGGGCGATGGCCCTGGCCGTGACCGCGTGATCGCCGGTGATCATGATCACGCGGATACCGGCGTCGCGGGCCCGGGCGATCGCCGCGCGTACCCCCTCGCGCGGTGGGTCCTGCATGCCCACCAGACCGGTGAGGACCAGCCGTTCGGGGACCGGTGGGGTGTGCGCGTCGATGCTGGCGGCGACGTGGACATCCAGCTCGAGCTCCGCCAGCGCCAGCACCCGCAGACCCTCGGCGGCCATGTCCTCGGCGATGGTCAGGACCGCGTCGTGGTCCAGGGGCTCGGGGCCCGCCGGACCGTGGACGTGCGTGCACAGCTCCAGGACGCGCTCCGGCGCACCCTTGAGCCGCAGCACCGCGCCCGCCTCGCGCACCACCACGAAGGAGTAGCGCAGGGCGGACTCGAAGGGCACGTGGGCGAGCACCTCGAGTCCGTCGGCCAGCTCCCAGGGATCGCGTCCCACCGCCCACGCAGCCGCCAGCAGCGCCACCTCGGTGGGGTCACCGCGATGGTCCACGACCGCACCATCGGTGACGACGAGCTCCGCTTCACTGGTGAGCACCGCCGTGCGGACGCTGCTGGCCAGCGCGCCATCGGGGTGGCGCGCGAGGTGGTCGCCGGCCGGCACGTCCTGGCCGCCGCCGGCCACGCCGTCATCGGGTGGATCGCCGAACCGGACCCAGCCCTCGGGCGTCCAGCCACGCACCAGGGTCATCCGGTTGGCCGTGAGCGTCCCGGTCTTGTCCGAGCCGATGGTGTTGGTGCTGCCGAGGGTCTCCACCGCCGGCAGGGACCGGATGATCGCGTTGCGCTGGGCCATCCGGTGCACGCCCAGCGCCATCGCCACGGTGAAGGCCACGGGCAGGCCTTCGGGGACCACGGCCACCGCCAGGGCCACGGCGGTGAGGAACATCTCGTCGATCGGTTCGCCCAGCGACCATCCCAGCAGGAACGCCACCAGCGTGGACCCGAGCACGGCCACGGCGACGATGTTGGCGAAGCGTTTCATCCGCTGCTGCAGCGGGGTCTCCGGCTTCTCCTCCGCCCGGATCGACGCCGCGATGGTGCCGAGCTCGGTGTCCAGCGCCGTGGCGACCACCACCCCCCGGGCACGGCCGCTGGTCACGGCGCTGCCCATGAAGGCCATGCTGCTGCGATCGGCGGCCAGCGCCTCGGCGCCCACCGGGGCGATGGACTTGCGGGCCGGCTTCGACTCCCCCGTCAACAGCGACTCGTCCACCTCCAGCGCCGTCGCGCGGACCAGGCGCAGGTCGGCGGGGACCCGCGTCCCCGAGGTCAGCAGCACGATGTCGCCGGGGACCAGCTCGACCGCGTCGATGTCCTGCGCGCCGCCGTCACGGACCACCCGGGAACGTGGGGCGGCCATCTGCATGAGCGCGTGGACGGAGCGGTCCGCCCGGCGCTCCTGGATGAAGCCGATGATCGCGTTGATCACCAGCACCGCGGCGATCACGGCGGCGTCGGTGTACTCCTCGATCAGCAGGGTGACCACGAAGGCCACCAGCAGGATGGAGATCAGGGGGCTCTTGAACTGCGACAGGACGATGTCGAGGTTGCCCCGCGGCTCGTCGCGCCCGAGCTCGTTCGGGCCCTCGTGCGCGAGCCGGCGTGCCGCCTGCGCGCTGGACAGGCCGGTGTCGCCGTCCACCTCGAGGCGGTCGAGGACCTCGTCACCGTGGAGCGCGTGCCAGGGGGGTGCAGCCATCGGACGAACCTCCGACCGGCCCACGCTAACCGCCTGGCAGCCGCAGCCGCGACGGGCGGACGACCCTTCCTGAGCGCGCCGCCCGGGTGTCGCCGGTGGCAGCTGCGTACGCGGATCAGACGGTTGCGCCCCGTACCTGCGCGGACCAGCGCAGCGCCTCGTGGTGGGAGCGGGCCAGGTCACGTGGCTCGAGCCCGAGGCCGCGTCCGAGGGCCGCGAGGCGGGGCCAGTCGGCCTGTTCCGCGGACAGGGCGATCTCCAGCAGGTCGCGCAGCTCCCCGGGCCGACCCTGCAGCGCCGAGCGCACCTCGTCGCTGACGGGTAGCTGCTGCAGGATGACCTCCGGGAGCACGCCGTCGGGCCCGAGCACGGAGAACATCCCGAGCGAGAAGGGCTCGAGACCGGCGGCAGCGCCGCGCTCGCGCTGCAGTTCCTCGCAGTAGCGGGCCCGGGTGCTGGCCGTGGTCAGCAGCTCCGCAGGGACCTCGGACTCCACCGAGGACAGCACCAGCAGCGATACCCAGCGGTGGAGCCGACGGGTGCCCATCAGCACGAGGCCGTGGTGGACCGACTCCACGCTCTTCCACCCGCTCAGGGCGTCGACCATGCGCAGGAACCGGTCGGAGAGGGTGAGGTCGCTGCGGATCAGCGCCTCCACCCGGCGCAGATCCACCTCGGCGCGGGCGACCTCGCGCAGCAGGTCCATGTGCGCGGCGGGCAGTCCGAGCGGACGCATCGCGCGGACCACACGCGGACGGGTGAAGAAGAAGCCCTGGAACAGGCTGGCACCGGCACCGACGAAGCGATCGAAGGTGACGGAGTCCTCCACACGCTCGGCGACCACCGGGATGTCGCGACGGCTGAGGTCGCGGACCAGCTTGAGGGCGTCCTCCTGGCCGGTCAGCAGCGTGTCGACCTTGACCAGGTCGACCTCGTCGATCAGCGGCAGGCGCAGGTCCTGTGGCAGCACGGCGTCGAGGGCCAGCCGGAAGCCCGCCGCGCGGTGTTCGCGCAGGGCGTGGCGGACCGCCTCGGTGGGGGCGGCGTCACGCAGCACCTCGAGCACCATGCCCTCGGAGGGCAGGTCGAGCAGGATCCCCGACCGCAGCAGGGACACGGGCACGTTGACGAAGGCGTCGTCGCCGTCGGTGGTGATCTCCCGCCCCAGCGCCAGGACCCCGTCCACCAGCACCGTGGCGGTGGCCCGCGCGGCCTCCTCGCTCTCGACCGGCGGCAGACCGATGTCCCCACGGAACAGCAGCTCGTAGCCCACCACCGCCAGCTCCGGGTCGACGATGGGCTGGCGGGCCACCATGACCTCGCCGAGCAGGGGATCGTCCACGCTGGTCCTGTCCTGCAACGAAGGCCTCCACGGTCACGGGCTCGCACCCCGACCATCGGCACGCGGACCCGCCGGGCTGAGAGGAAACCGGCCCTTCTGCCGACGGACCGGTGCGATGCCACCGGGGTACCGTCCCGGCCCACCACGCGCACGTCCCGGACGGGCGTGCCCGACGACCACGCAGGAGGGCCGGTGGCTGGCAGCGCGCTGCAGGAGGTGCTCACCGAGGTGGAGGGCTGGGCACCCGACACCGTGGCCGTCGCCGTCACCGACCGCACCGCGACCCTGGCGAGCCACGGTCCCACCGATCGGCGGCTGTGGCTCGCGTCGGTGACCAAACCCCTGAGCGCCTACGGGGTGCTGCTCGCCGCCACGCAGGGCCACCTGCGGCTCGACGAGCCGGTGGAGATCCCCGGCAGCCTGGAGGAGGTCACGGTGCGCCACCTGCTCGCCCACGCCGGCGGGCTGGCCCCCACCCCCGGCGGCAACCACCGCCCCCCGGAGCAGCGCCGCATCTACGCCGACTGGGGCTACAGCCTGCTCGGCGAGCTGGTGGCACAACGTGTCGGCACGTCCTTCGCCGCCCACCTCACCCTCGAGGTGTTCGAGCCGCTGGGGATGGGCGACACCACCCTGGAGGGCGCACCGGGCCACGGGGGACGCAGCACCGTGGAGGACCTGCTGCGCTTCGCCCGGGAGCTGCTGGCGCCGACCCTGCTGCCCGCTGGGGTGCTGACCGAGGCGACCCGCGTGGCCTACCCGGGTCTGGACGGGGTCGTGCCCGGCTACGGCCGCCGCTCCCCCAACGACTGGGGGCTGGGGTTCGAGCTCAAGGGCACCAAGTCCGACCACTGGATGGGTCGCGCGCTGCCCTCGACCGCCTTCGGCCACTTCGGCCGCTCGGGGTCCTTCCTGTGGGTGGACCCGACCCGCGGCGTCGCGGCAGCGGAGCTGGCCGACCGCGAGTTCGGGGACTGGGCGCGGGAGGTGTGGGGCGGTTTCAACGACCGCCTGGTCGGCGCGCTGGGTGGGGCCGACCGGTGAGCGGGGAGGTGCGGACATGAACCTGCTGGTGGTCGGCAGCGGCGATCTGGGTACCGAGCTCGGCCTGCGCGCCGCCGCGGCGGGGCACCGGGTCCACGCCCTGCGTCGCCGGGCGGAGCTCGTGCCCGCGCCGCTGCTGCCGATCGCCGCCGAGCTGCCCCACGCACGCCCGGCGGTGCCCGACGACATCGAGGTGGTGGCGATCACCATCGCCGCCGACGGACGCGACGAGGCCGCCTACCGGCGCGCCTACCTGGATGTGCCGCGGCAGGTGCTGGATGCCCTGCAGGCCGCAGGAGCACCCCTGCGCCGGGTGCTGTTCACCTCCTCGACCGCGGTCTACGGCGTCGAGGACGGCTCCGAGGTGGACGAGGACACCCCGACCGAACCGAGCCGGCCGACCGGCGCGGTGCTGGTCGAGGCCGAGGAGGCCTTGTGGGCCCGCCCGGTGCCCGCCGTGTCCCTGCGGCTCGGTGGGGTGTACGGCCCGGGGCGCGACCGGCTGCTGCGACGGCTACGCGCCGGCGAGGCCGTGCGCCCCGAGCCCGACGTGCACACCAACCGGATCCACCGCGACGACGCCGCAGCGGCCCTGCTGCACCTGGCGACCCTGCCCGCGCAACCGGCTGCCTGCTACCTCGGTGTCGACGACCGGCCGGCGCTGCTCGGCGAGGTCCTGACCTTCCTCGCGGCGGAGCTGGGCGTGCCGCAACCCCCGCGCGGGCCGGTGACCCGCAGCCGGGGCGGTGACAAGCGCTGCGTCAACGCGCGGCTGCGGGCGACCGGCTGGACGCCCGTCTACCCCACCTACCGGGAGGGGTACCGCGCGGTGCTCGCGGGGCAGGGGGTACGCCATCCCTGACCGTCCGACCGGTCCGGGCAGCCGCCACGGCAGTAGCGTGTGACGCGGCGCGGAGCGCTCGTCCGCCCCGTCCGAGGCGAAGGAGGAGCCGGTGTCCACACCCCCGCATCCCGGCGAGCTCGTGGTGCTCGGCCGCGACGCCTGCATCGACCGTCTCGAGGCGGCGCCCTACAGCCGCATCGCCTTCGTGGTCGACGACGAGCCCGTCGTGGTCCCCGTCAACCACCTGCTCCACGACGGCGCCGTCTACCTCCGGGCGGCCCCGGGCTCCAAGCTGGGCTCCGCGGCGGCAGGCCAGATCGTGGTCGTCGAGGCCGACGAGGGCGACGCCGAGCGCCGCATCGCCTGGTCGGTGACGGTGCGGGGGCGGGCGTCCATCGTCACCGGCGAGGCCGAGCTCGAGGCCCTGCACGCACGCGACTTCGAGCCGTGGGCCCTGCCCGAGGACCGGTCCTTCTGGATCCGCATCGACGTGCACGACATCGACGGCCGGCGCATCGTCCGGCCGTGAGCACCGGGTCGACGGCGGCGCGTCGACCGCCGTCCGATCACCCGGCGCTGGGCTCGACGGCACCGGTCTGTACCCGCCACAGGGCGGCGTAGCGACCATCGCCGGCCACCAGCTGCTCGTGGGTCCCGGCCTCCACGACCGTGCCCGCAGCCAGCACGTGGATCCGGTCGGCGTGACGCACCGTGGACAGCCGGTGGGCGATCACCAGGGTGGTGCGGGTGTGGGTGACCCGCGCCAGCGAGCGCTGGATCGCCGCCTCGGTCTCGTTGTCCACCGCTGAGGTGGCCTCGTCGAGCACCAGCACCGCCGGGTCGCACAGCAGGGCGCGGGCGATGGAGATCCGCTGGCGCTGCCCGCCCGAGAGCTTCTGGCCGCGCTCGCCGACCAGGGTGTCGTAGCCGCGGGGCAGTGCGGTGATGAAGTCGTGGGCCTCGGCGAGGCGTGCGGCCCTCTCCACCTCGGCGTCGCTGGCGTCGGGACGTCCGTAGGTGAGGTTGTCCCGCACGGTGCCGTGGAACAGGAACACGTCCTGGCTGACCAGGGCGAAGGCGGCCCGCAGGTCGCTGATGCGCAGCCGGCGGACGTCGTGGCCGTCGAGGTGGACGGCGCCGCCGGTGACGTCCTCGAGCCGCAGCAGCAGCTTGACCAGGGTGGACTTACCCGCCCCGGTGGCACCCACCACGGCGTGGGTCTCGCCGGCCGGGACGTGGAGGTCGACACCGCGCAGCACCGGCGCACCGTCGCGGTAGGCGAAGTGGACCTGCGCCAGGTCCAGCTCACCCCGGGGAGCGGGCAGCGGGGTGTCGCCGTCGGTCAGCCCCGCCCGTTCGCCGATCAGGTCCAGGATCCGGCGGGTGGAGGCCATGGCGCGCTGGTACTGGTCGAAGGTCTCCCCCAGCCGGGTCAGCGGCCACAGCAGCCGCTGCACGATGAACACCAGCACGCTGAAGGTGCCCGCGGCCAGCTCACCCTCCAACGCCTGGAAGCCCCCGATGAGCAGGATGGCGGTGAACCCGAACAGGATCGCGATCCGGATCAGGGGCACGAAGGCCGAGGACAGCCGGATCGCGTCCCGGTTGGCGTCGCGGTAGGCCTGCGAGTCCGCGGTGACCCTCTCCAGTTCGCGCGCCTCGGCGGAGAAGGCCTTGATCGTGGCCAGGCCGCCGAGGTTGTTGGCCAGGGTGGCGTTGAGGTCACCGACCCGTTCGCGCACCACGCGGTAGCGCGGTTCCAGGCGCCGCTGGTAGCGCAGGGTCCCCCACACGATCACGGGGATCGGCGCGAAGGCCACCAGCCCGACCAGCGGGGAGAGCACCAGGTAGGTGGCACCGATCAGCACCACCGAGGTGGCGACCTTGATCAGCTCCTGCGCCCCCCGGTCCAGGAAGCGTTCCAACTGGTTCACGTCGTCGTTGAGCACCGCCAGCAGCCCCCCGGTGGAGCGGTCCTCGAAGGCGGCGAGGTCGAGGGACTGGACGTTGGCGTAGGCCGAGAGCCGGGCCTCGTGCTGGATCGTCTGCGCCAGGTTGCGCCACAGCACGTCGGCGACGTACTGCGAGGCGGACTCCAGCAACCACACCGCCACGGTCAGCGCGGCCAGCACCGCGAGCTGGCCCTGGGGTGCGACCACGCCGGTGAGACGGGCCACCAGGGAGTCCTCGCCGACGACCACGATGTCGACGGCGATGCCGATCAGGAAGGGCGGGGCGATGTCGGCGGCGGTGTTGACCACCGAGGCGACGGTGGCGGTCACCAGCCGCCGGCGGTGGCCGGCGGCGTAGGCCCACAGCCGGCGGATCGGTGCCACCTCGGCGTCGGCTGCCGGGTCGGCGGGGGCGCTCACCGCCGCGCTGGCGGCTCGGCCAGCACGGCGGGCAGGTGGGCGGCGAGCATGCGGAAGGCCGCGCCCCGGTGGCTGATCGCGTCCTTCTCCGCCGCGGTCAGCTCACCGTTGGTGCGCCCGTCAGGGGTGTCGTCGGCCACGAACAGCGGGTCGTAGCCGAAGCCGTTCGCCCCCCGGGGTTCGTGCACCACACGGCCGGGCATCTCGCCGCGGAGCACGATCTCGCCGCCGCCGTGCCCCACCGCCACCGCGGCGCACACGAACCGGGCACCACGGCGCTCCTCGGGGACCTCGGCCAGCGCGGCGAGCAGTTTCGCGTTGTTCGCCGCGTCGTCGGCGTCCTCACCGGCGTAGCGGGCGCTGTACACCCCGGGGGCGCCGTCCAGCGCGTCCACGGCCAGACCGGAGTCGTCGGCGATCGCGGGCAGGCCCGTGGCCCGGGCGCAGGCGCGCGCCTTGATCAGCGCGTTGGCCTCGAAGGTCTCGCCGTCCTCGACCGGTGAGGGCACGTCGAGGTCGGTCATCGCCACGAGCTCGACCTCGAGCCCGGCGGCGGCCAGGATGGCGCGGATCTCGGCGAGCTTGTGGCGGTTGGCCGTGGCCACCACCACCCGTTCCGGCGCGCTCACGGCGTCACCAGCGGTGCCGACGGCCCGTCGGCAGGCCGCGGGGCCGCGACGGCCGCCCGCTGCAGGGCGAACAGCTCCTCGCAGCCGGCCAGGGCCAGGTCGAGCAGCGCGTCCAGGGCGGCGCGGTCGAAGGGTGCGCCCTCGGCGGTGCCCTGGACCTCGACCAGCCGGCCGTCGGCGGTGGCGACCACGTTCATGTCGACCTCGGCACGCACGTCCTCCTCGTAGGGCAGGTCGAGGCGCGGCTCACCGTCGATCACGCCGACCGAGATGGCGGCGACCTGTCCGGTGAGCACCTGCTCCTGGCCGCTGGCGGCCAGCGCCCGGGCGAGCGCGACCCACCCACCGGTGATCGCGGCGGTGCGCGTGCCCCCGTCGGCCTCCAGCACGTCGCAGTCGACGGTGACGGTCAGCTCCGCCATGGCGTCGAGGTCGACCACGGCGCGCAGGCTCCGACCGATCAGCCGCTCGATCTCCTTGGCCCGGCCGGAGGGCCCGTTGCGGTCGCGCCGGGCGCGGCGGTCGGTCGAGCCCGGCAGCATCGCGTACTCCGCGGTGACCCAGCCGGCCTCGCCGCGGAAAGGTGGTGAGCCCACCTCCACCGACGCCGCCGCCAGCACGTGGGTGCCCCCGAAGCGGGTCAGGGCGGAGCCGGCGGGATGGCGCTGGACGTCGGGGGTGATCGTGACGGGCCGGAGTTGCGCCGGACGGCGGCCATCGGCACGGGGCATGACGGACTCCTCACTCGCACACCGCCGGCGGTGGTGCGATGCGACCGGCGCGCTCACGCCAGACGGTAGCGGGCCAGGTCCTCGGCCAGGGTGACGGGGCCGTCGAAGGCCTGCTGCGCCTCGGCGAGCACCGCCTCGCGGTCGGTGCCCCCGGCGATGTGGGTGAGCACCAGCTGCTGCACCCCCGCCTCGGCGGCGATGGCGCCGGCCTGCGCGCCGGTGAGGTGGATGTCGGGCGGGTAGACGCTCGGATCGCCGGCCCAGGTCGACTCGCACAGGAACAGATCGGCCCCCCGGGCGATCTCGACCAGGTTGGGCCCGCCGGCCGAGTCACCGGAGTAGACCAGGGTCCTGCCCTCGACCTCGATCCGGGTGGAGACCGTCGGCACCGGATGGAGGCTGCGGGCGAAACGCAGGCGTGCCGGACCGATCGACAGCTCGTCCCCGTGGCCGACCTGCTGGTGGGCGAAGACGTCGTCGAAGGACATGGGTGCGTCGTTGGACAGCAGGCCGGTGAGCAGGTCGTGCACCTCGGCGGCGGCGTACAGCGGCATCCGGCCGGTGAAGCTCGGATCGAACCGCAGGTTGTAGTAGCAGCCGATCAGGTCGATGCAGTGGTCCACGTGCCGGTGGCTGACCACGATCGCGTCGAGGTCGCCGAGGCGGTGTTCGCGCTGCAGGTTGCCGGTCGAGCCGTTGCCGGCGTCGAGCAGCAGCGTGAGCCCCTCGGCCTCGAGCAGGTAGCCCGAGCACATCCGGCCGAAACCGGTGTGGGAGCCGGCACTGCCGTAGATCGTCAGGTCCACCGTCACCGCGTCCGCTCCCCTGCCGTCGCACCCCGGCCGGGCCGCAGCCTACTCACCACACGCGTCGGCGGGCGGCCCGGCGCTGCCACCGTCGTGCGGACGGCGGACGCACGTGCGATAGTTCAGGGCGGGGGAGGGTTGGCCGGCGGGTGCAGGGGGAGCCCGAGGGCACGGCAGCGGTGGGATGGCGGCGGCTGGGAGGGGCGGGATGACGACGGATGCGCTCGTGGGGAGACTGGGGGCGATCCCCGCGTTCACCGGGTTGGACGCGACGGTGCTGACCTCGGTCGCCGAGGCCAGCCGCCTGTTGCGGATGACTCCCGGGCAACACCTGGTGGAGACCGGCGAGGTGGCCGAGGCGGTGTACGTCGTGCTGTCCGGCCACTTCGCCGCCCTCGCCGAGCCGGGGGACCCCGACGATGCGGCCCTCGCCCGGCTCGGCCCGGGTGCGGTGGTCGGCGAGATCGCCGTGCTGGCCGGCGGCACGCGGTCGGCGACCCTGCGCGCGGTCGAGGACGCCGAGGTGGTGGCGATCGACGGGGAGCGCTTCGTCGCGCTGCTCGAGCAGGAGCCCTCGCTCGGGGCGCAGCTGGCCCGCACCGCCTCCGACCGGCTGCTGGCGACCCGGCTGCGCCGCCAGCTCGCCGAGCTGTTCCCGGACGTCGACGCGGCGGTGCTGGCTGCCAGGTTCGACCGCACCGGGATCGTCACCCTGGCACCCGGGGAGGTGCTGTTCTCCGCAGGCGACGACGGTGACGCCGCCTACCTGGTGATCGCGGGTCGGGTGCGGGTGCTCAGGCGGGATCGGGACGGGGCCATGGTGGAACCGGCCGCCGAGATCGGCTCCGGCGAACTGGTCGGCGAGCACGCCCTGCTGGCCGATGCGCCGCGCGACGCCACGGTGGTCGCCGCCCGCCGGACCCAGCTGGCGCGGCTGCCCCGTGCGGGCTTCGAGGCCTTCCTCACCGACCACCCGCGCACGATGCTGCCCGTGGTCCGCCGCCTGGTCGCACGGCAGGGGGACGCACGGCGTGAGTACGCCGGGGCGCGGATGGACAACGCCTGCGTCGCGGTCGTGCCCGTGTCGTCGGAGGTGGCGCTCGCACCGCTGGTCGCCGCGCTCGCCGAGGTGCTGGCGCGCACCGACTCGGTCGAGGTGGTGACGGCGTCGGACGTGGACACGGCCGTGGGCCTTGCCGGTGCGGCGCAGGCCGAGCGCGGCGCAGCCGCGGACCTGCGGGTCGAGCGGTGGTTGGACGAGCTGGAGGCCGCCCACGACCTGCTGCTGCTGGTGGCCGAGCCCGGCCGCACGCCGTGGTCGCAGCGCTGCATCGACCGGGCGGACCAGGTGCTGCTGGTGGCGGGCGCGTCCGGGGATCCGGAACCGACGTCGGCGGAGCACGCGCTGCTGCCGGTGCGCCACCTCCCGCACCAGCGGATCACCCTGGTGCTGCACCATCCCGCTGACGCGCAGCGACCACGCGGGACCGCCGCGTGGCTGGCGCAGCGCGACGTCGACGACCATCTGCACGTGCGGGACGGGCACACCGGCGACATCGAGCGCCTGGCGCGGTACGTGGCCGGCCGGTCGGTGTGGCTGGTGCTGGGCGGTGGTGGCGCCAAGGGGTTCGCCCACCTCGGTGTGGTGCGCGCCATGATGGAGCTCGGTCTGCCGATCGACGGGGTCGCCGGCTCGAGCGTCGGGGCTGGGCTCGGCGCGCTGGTGGCGGTGGAGACACCGGCCGAGGACATCGTCGAACGCACCGCGGACCTGTTCCGCCGCGTGCTGGACTACACCGTGCCGGTCAGCGGCATCATCGCTGCGGAGCGCATCGCCCGGGCCATCGAGCGTGGTGTCGATGGCCGCGACATCGAGGACACCTGGCTGCCCTACCGCTGCGTCTCCACCAACCTGACCCGTTCGATCACGGTGGTGCACCGTCGCGGCGACCTGCAACGCGCGATGCGGGCCAGCCTGTCGATCCCGGGGGTGATGCCGCCGGTCGCCTACGGCGAGGACCTGCACGTCGACGGCGGGGTGATGAACAACCTGCCGGTGGACGTGGCCCGCCGCGAGGCACCGGGCGGCACCGTGATCGCCTCCGACGTCGCCCCGGTCCTCGGTCCGAGGGCCAAGGGCGACCACGGGCTCTACGTGCACGGTGCGGGCGTGCTCACCCGGCGCTTCACCCCGGGGCTGCAGGCACCCCGGGTACCCCGGCTGATGCCGACGCTGATGCGGTC